>JANYJN010000505.1 GCA_025358475.1 Candidatus Solibacter sp. | reverse complement strand
GGCGAACAACAGTCTAACAATCGCATTTCTGACGGTTTTCTTCATGAGTGGGGTATCCTCTTTTCCGGCGGTCACGCCTGGAATTGCGAATGCGGTGCGATATTCCGCCTACTGACGTTCCCCAGCGCGCCTAACGCCTTTGGTTCCCAAATATGTGTGGTGTTGCGGGAGGCGTAGCCCAGCCTGGCGGCGACCTGCTCCACGGTCGGGGGCGGATCCTCGCTGAGCGCTGCTTTAAGCGCTGACGCGGCCATGATTCGTCGGGCCACCTGGACATTTGTGCGCTTCGCTTTGATCGCAAGGCAGAGATCCGGGAATCTCGCCGTCAGTGGGCTTTCGGTCTCAAATCCAAGCGACTTCGCACTCCGGTTGACCGGGAGGGGCATTTCGAGCGCCAAGGACTCGTCGAGCGCCCTCCGGATAACGGAATCATCGAGAAACTTGGCGCCACGCTTCCTCCACCAATGGCCGCGCCCGGATTCGTTGAAGTTCCGTACGATCAGTTTGCAGGTGTTGCTGTCCGCGACATATAGTCGGGTTGCAGTCGTATACCCGAGCCTGCGTGCTACCTCGCTAATGCTTGGCGCGGGCTGCTCTTCAGACGCCAGCAGGAGTGCCGCGCGAATTTGATCCGTGTTCCGCTGAGGAAAAACACCGCACCGTCGCCTTGCCTGCATCGCTACCTCAGCGCGCGCAACGGCTTCCGGATCCATTGGGATTGTCCCTGTGACGAGGGAAGTCAGCTCAATTCTCAACTCGTGACACATTCGCAGCAGCAGGTCGACGCGCGCGGTCGATGCGCCTTTGTACCAACTGCAAAAGGAAGTCCGGCGGCAACCGGCAGCCTCAGCCATGGCCGATCTGTTCCCGGCAGAGAATGAACCCACATAGCCGATGAGAACTTTCTGGATGTTCTCCTTTCCGTTTGGCTGGGCAAATGCAGCGATTTCCAGAAGTTGTCCGAACTGTTGAGCGACCCAGGTCTGGTAGTCGGTTTGGCGCCCCTGTTGCGTTGGGGGTTGCGGAGATCCGAGCCACTGGTGACACCGAGAGCACAAGCCGGGCCGCGATACCGCACGCAGAGGTCGCAGTCTTCGATGACATGTGGGGCATGCATTCTCCAGTGGCGTGTTGTGCAGGGGGCAGACCGCAACGGGTCGCAGAGACCAGAGCAACTGCTCATACACATCATGTCCCTGCGCTCTTCGAGACTCATAACACCGGGGACACCATGCGCGTTCCCGTCTAATGAGGCAGGGTGTTTTGAGTAGTGACGCAAATGGCAGCAGCGTCAACAGCTGGAGATTATCGCGAAGCGTGAACCTTTCAAACGTGGAAACCCAATTTCGCGCGTTCTCGTTGACGCCGTTGATTGCGTTGGGAATCTTAGCGGCTGAGTGAAAGTACGGAATACTAGCCCGAAGTTCGTGTTCAATCAGATCGCTGACGCGCACCGCGTGCGCGGCGGCAAGGCGGATCATGTAGCCGGTCAAGCTTTCGACGAATGGCGTACCGACGCCGATCGGCTCTATCGAATGCAGGCGGCTCCGGACCGGAATCGCGACCGGGGTCAGATCCCAGGAATCAAAGTTTGGCTGCATTCGCCGCCATTCCTATCCGGTCGCGCCGTGGCAGGCGCATTCCCGGCCGCCTTGTGTTTCCCGGGATATTGGGCTTGTTCACGTCGCCGTTCCTGTGTACGACGCCGGTTCGGAGCCCCAGCCGGACCTGAAGCGCGCCTCGCGCTTCTGCCGGTTCCGCCGCCCGCAACTCCCCCTCTGCGGTCTCTGAAAGGATCTTCTCGCATTGCAGAACCGACAGGGCTTGAGCTTCCAGATCTTGCCTGGTGATTGTTGTTCCTCCACGCCGCAACACTGAGTGCAACGCCCTCGTGAGCCACTGTTTGAGAATGCCGACGCAGCCAATGCTCCTTTCGTAGAGGAATTCCCATTCCGCGGCGAGATCGGGTTGCTCTGGCAGCGGCATATGATGGGCGAACGATCCCAGCACATTGACGAATACCTGCCGATCAGAGTCTGACTCAGCCCGGTACCGCGGGAAGTGGACATCCAGGCTTCGCCTGCTGAGCTGCCCGTTGAGATTTCTGAAGGAGAGGAGATCGTAGGTGCCGAACAACACGTGGACGATTCGCGTCTGATTGGCTATCGATTTAAGGACATCAAGTTGATCGAGTAGTCGGCGACCGGATGCCATCTTCGACAGGTGCTGCGCCTCATCGATCATGACGGCGGCAGGCCGTCTGAATCGCAATGCCTGCTCGACCGCATGGCGATACTCGGCCGTAGTCGATTTCGATCCGGACCTTGAGTTATGCCTCACATAAAGCGTTTCCGCATCGCGCTTACAATCCGTCAATGGTTCGTCCATGGCCAGCAACAGTCTCCTGAAGTGATCAGTCCAGCAGAACCGGCCAGATTCCGGCGCGATCGCCTCCACACCAACTGCCGGAATCCGGCCGCGGTCCTGTTCCAAACCAGATCGAAGCTCGTTGCTGATGACTTGCTCGGCCTTGAGTCTGAGCGTTGTCTTTCCGACGCCGGTCGGCCCAAACACGAATACCAGCGAGTTTGGCTCCGACTCGGAGATGGAGGCCATCAACTTCTCTTTCGTTTCGGCCAGCAGTGGGTGGGCTACCGTGTACGCCCGAAAGTAAGCCAACCTTTCTTCGGGCAGCCTTGCCAGCAATTCGCCTGGAAATCCGGCTGTCGCGGTCATTCAGAATTCTCCATACAACTCGCTCGGTGCCGGAGTCGCCCTGCAGGGGCCTGAATCCGTCAACTGTTGCATCTGCGGTTCGGCGCGGTCGTTATCAGGCACATCGGATGCGACCTTAGGAGATGCCCGGCGCGACGACTGGCCTTCCCTGTCCCGCATTCGTTGTTCCAGCAAGAGTTCTTCGCTCTCCACGGAATGCAGGAAGTCTGCTAGCTTTCTGGCTGTTGTAACTTTTCCGCCGGCACAAACCCGGTTCCGGCGGCGTAGCTCGTGGCTCGCCAACTGGATCTCCTTCTCCGACTTTCCCTGAAATATCGTGTGGTGCTCCGAGTAGCACCGCACCCATTGCCGATCCACGAAAGCATACGCGGCGCCGGCGTCGAAAGGATCGTAGCGTACCGGCACGCAAACACCTTCCACAGCCGGGTTCCGAAAGCGATCCGACCAATAGTAGATCTGGTTCACCTTCACGCCTCGACCCACCGCGACCTTCGCAAGGCCTTTTGCGGTTGTCGGCAGTGTTGCCATCAAAAAGTCTTCGTCATACCGGATCGTGCGCTGAAGACGTAAACCCGACGATTCCATCCCCGTGGTGAATGCATCTCGTGGGCTGAGGCTCAACGCAGGATGAACCACAGTATCGTAGATCTCAAAAACGTATTCGCTCAGCCGTTCTTCGAGCGCAGCCAAAGTCCACACAGCCTGTCCTTGCGGGTTAACGGACTTCGTCACCTGACGCACATTGCGAGTGATCTGCGTGTTGCCACGCAGACTATGAATGAACTGGGTGTTCGTGGTGCCAAACAGCCGCTCACAAACCGACCCGAACCGCGCCTGCGCTGGCGGCCGTGTTTTCTTGGTGACTTCGTAGCGCGCCAGGAGGGTTTCGAAATAGGTGCTATGGAACTCAGGTCCGCCGTCGATGACCAGGATCTGGGGCAGGCGTCCGTGCCGCCGGACACATTCCCGCAGGATCATCATGCAAGATCTGTAACTCGGCGTGTCGAATGTCAGGTACACAGAAAGCCCACGGCGGGAAAAGGCGTCGGTGAGAATCGTCAACCAAGGTCGCCCGAGTGGACGGCCTGTCAGGGAGCAGACGACTTCAACGTCCATCTCAGTATGGTCGATGTGGCCGATCTCAAAGGGGCGATCCCCATGACGCGGCGTGGTGGGCTGCAACTCGAAATAGAATTCCGTGTGAACATAGGCTGCTCGCCTGCCCTGCCGCTTCAGTGTCTGCTCGAACGCCGGGCGCTCGCGGACGGCAAGGCAGAATGAGACGTAGCTTGGCGCGACGATGGCGCGCTCCTCGCAGGCTCGCTTCAGCGCCGCCCATGAGGCTGCCCGCGTCTTCTGCTTGAGATTCTCGTAGTCGTTCGCTATGAACTCGGCAAGCAGTTTGTGTGATGCCTCCGGTAGGCGGAGATTGCGGTTGCCCCGGCCACCTGTCTTCGGCAGCAGGCCGACATATCCGTTGCCGTACTTCTCCCTGGCGAGGCGATATTGGGCCAACCATGATCGAAGGGTCCGTGCAGGAACTACCGCAGGGGAGACCTCGCCCTCCATGTGGCGCTTCACAACATCGAAGCGTTCATTCGCAGTCTTCAATTCCTGTTCGCTGGCCGCTGTCAGAAGCCGGAAAGCCTCACCGTTTGCCTGGACCAGTGACGTTGTGGTTCCGCTCGTCCCTACCGATCGCTGCAAGTCAGGGGAGGCGTGCTGGTGCGCAGCGGCGGTGTCCGGATTGGCAAAGACGCGAACCCGCTCCGGTTCGACCATCGGCGCGGCGCCGAGGTCCACATAGGTTTCGCCGGACGCGATCAGCAGGTAGATTTCGTCACGCTTCGCCACGCCATTGACTCGTTCAAAGAGATGGCTCAGAAGGATTCCCGGCTCCGCCTGCACGGCGGCTTTGACAGCCTGATCGACGAATCCGTCCACGCTCGCGTGATCGAATCGGAGATAGTCCTCCAAGAACTGCAGGTTTCTCTGTAATACCCAGTTGATCTCCTCTGAGCTTCGCACTCGATAATACAGCCCGGCCGTCAAAGCGTATGCCTGACCGGGCGGGCAACACCACCTGCCTTCGCCATCCCGGCAGTAGCGGTTTGGGCTCTTGAGTGCCAGCTTCTCGAGGTCCTCGGAGGTTTTGCATTCCTCCCATCCAGCCGAGTCTTGACGAATCACGAAGTAGTCCGGTGTGTGCACTACCGAGAGGACTCTCCCGTTCGCCGCCTGGTAGGAGAGCGGAATCGACGGCGGCTGGTCGTAGTATTCCAGGACAGTGGCGTCGCGCTCCAATTCGTAAACGAATGGCAACTCCACGCGGTGGCTTTCGAACTGGATGGTCACGCCCATCTTCCGGCTCGGATATCGACCCGAAACGTTCTTGCGCCCGCCACCCACACGGCGCGTAGGATTGCCGGACCGTGCTTCAGTGACCGCAGCCTGCGCCTTCTCGGTCAGGGCCAGACGCTTACACCAGAGGAGAAAGTCGGTTTCGTTGAGCAACCTGTCACCTCGCGGCCGCCTGAGCGGCCGCTACTTTCCGCTTCGCGCGCGCCGCTCGTTCTTGAGCGCCAATGTGTACCTCCGGCCGGCTTCAGTCATCAACTTCTGAAGATCTCGGCCGTTCTGGATGGCCTTTTCCACGTCCTCAGCCAGCTCATCCGGGACGTAGATGGAAAAGCGTCCCTTCCCGCTGCGCCCGTACAGCGCGTAACTGGAATGCCCTTGCCCCGATTCGCAAAACTGGCAGCGCTTTCGAATGCACGGGCTCTTCCGCAACGAGATGGAACCTATAGCAACGGGCCAGAGATCCCAGACTGCGGCCCGAAACCAGAGCTTCACCTGTTCCGGGGTTTCAGTGCGTGTCATAGTACAGGTGCATACTAGCACACATACAATCTGTACACAAGAACAAAATCCTGCCTCTACGTCTTGACTGGCAAACCAGGCGCCAGCCTGTACTTCCGGCAAGGTTATGGTTTATGGGCTCGCCCTGGCTGTCCGGCCGTTCACCGGAAATCAATGGCTTGGCGGCCCTACGGCGGCAAAGGTTATGGTTTATTAGCGGCAAAGATATGGTTTAAGTCACAGCCAACGATCTGGAAGGCCGCCAGAGTGCGTTACAAAGCGTCACAATAACGCATTACCGTCCCGACGGCAGCGCGGCCGGACGCTGCCGCTTCGCGATTAACCCTCCAGCACCCCGGTTTTCGTACGATGATGTAACTCCCGGCCTTAGCATGTACCCGATCAACGAAGAATTCAGTCTGCGTGGCGCTTACGAAGCGCTCGCCGCACCCACCCAAGCCCGGCCGAGACCGTACCAGGCGCGCGAGTTTCCTGGCTGGGCTTCGGTGAGACGGCGATACCCGGCAGCGGCTTCCTCGAAGCGACCTGTCGCGGCGAGGGTCTGAGCTCGAGCGAATTCGGCAGCGGTGTTTGACTGCGGATTGGTCAACAGGAGGATAAGGATTGTAATTGTCCCACTTGATTTCATTTACAGCCCCTGGGCATTTCTTCCGGATTGGCTCCATGTCACGGTGACCCCGGCGCGGACTCGGACTTTTGACACGAATGCCGGTCAGTACTCCCAGACGACTGGCACTGGTTCGCTGTGCTCGCCAAGTTCCGGATTGCGACCATCCATCCATTGCTCCGGTGGTCCAGGTAAGGAGTACGGAGTTTATCATCACTCATACCCGGACGATGATATGTGGACGGACCTATCCGCCCGGACCACCGGATAGCACGCTGCGGCGTGGCACAAACCGCGACGGGCCAAATTACTTGCGCCCAGATCGTCGCCGCAGCAGGGCCAGCCCGCAAAGTCCCGCGCCGAGCAATGAAAACATGGAGGGCTCGGGAACGGCGGCAGCACCCTGGATCACCCCAACGGACGGATCGAACGAACCCACGGGAGTCGTGTTTCCTGTAGTTACATCGAGGAGCGCAATCCCGTTCGTCACGTCATTAAACACATACGCTGAGCCGTTCGAAGTCCACGTAGCGCCGATGCCAAGGTCCGTCGCCCCCACCTTGGTAGCCTTTCCGGTGGCGGGATCCACCCGGTACAACGCCGGCGCAACTGAAGTGCTGACAAGTGTTCCCTTCCCGAAATCAAAGACGAAGGCGTCGATGGTTACGTACAAGTTCCCGCCGATGCCAAAGATCGATTCATCGGTCAAGTTAAACGTACCGTCCGCATTTTGCGTCCCGGCCAGGAAAGGAAATGCGGGCAGCCCGGTATTCGCCGAAAACAATGTAGCGTGGCCGGTGCCGGGATTCACGGTGTACAGCCGGTTGGATTCGTCGGTGAGATAAATCGCCCCGTTCGCCGAACCAATCGTGAACGGACTTGAAAATGTGCAGGCGCTCGGATCAAGGCAACCCACCAACCCGGTCGGCCCTATCCGCGTGGGCACTCCCGTTACAGGATCGATCGAATCCAGATTCCCCGTATACGTCATGGAAAGCAGCTTGCCGTTCGAAGCCGGCACGAGTCCGAAATATCCGTCTGGTTCGCCGGGTCCGATCTGCTGAAAGGCGCCGCTGGCCGTGTCCACAGTGCCGAAGATGCCATTTCCAGCGAATCCGGCGCTCACGATATAAACCGGGCTGCTCATTGCCGTTGCGGGCAGGAAAGTCAGCGCGCCAAGTGCAGTCAATACGCTCATCCAAGTGTTTTTCATAGAGTAAATCCTCTCACTACCCTTCAGGCGCAGAACGAGAGGGAAAACAAGAATGAGTCACAAAACTATTTAGACGCTGGAGCCGAGTTCCGACAGCAGCCACGCTCGCGCCATCCGCCAGTCGCGAACCACGGTGTCCGGCGATACCCGCAGCACCTCCGCTGTTTCCTCCACCGTAAGCCCGG
The DNA here is from genome assembly GCA_025358475.1 of Candidatus Solibacter sp. Taxonomy (GTDB): domain Bacteria; phylum Acidobacteriota; class Terriglobia; order Bryobacterales; family Bryobacteraceae; genus Solibacter. The sequence goes on along the minus strand of JANYJN010000505.1, from coordinate 3,573 downwards.
CAAAGAAGCGCAACTCGATCACCTTTGCCTTCCGGGGCTCCATGGTGGCCAGCGCAGTCAGCGCATCGTCCAACTGGATCACCTCACGGGCGCGCGCCGTGCCCACGTCTGCCGCCTCGTCCAGGTTGAGCTTCACCCCTTCCCCGCCACGCTTGGCAGCAACTCTCCGCCGCGCCCGATCCAGAAGAACATGCCGCATGACCTGTGCCGCCACGGCAAAGAAATGAGCTCGATGCTGCCAGTCGACGTTGTTGACATCAATTAGCTTCAAGTAGGCCTCGTGAACCAGCGCGGTCGTCTGAAGCGTGCGTCCGCTCCGTTCGCCACGCATAAAATGCGCTGCCAATCGATGAAGTTCGTTGTAGATGCGGGGCATCAACCTGGTCAGTGCTTCCTGGTCGCCACCCGCCCAGGCGCGAAGAAGCTGAGTCGTTTCGGAGCAGTCCACTATACGATTTTAACGCACTTGATCGGGTAGTGAATTCCCAACTATACTGGATTTGGCATACTCAACAGGTCCCGGCATGAAACCCGATCGATGGCGTGAGATTGAAAACCTGTATCACGCCGCCCGCGAGCATGGCCGAGGGGTATTAGATGGCACAGACCCCGATCTCCGATGCGAAGTGGAGAAGCTGCTTGCGCAGAAGTCGGAAGGGCAGATTCTCGACCGCCACCTCAGCGACATCTTTTCAGAGCTAACCCTGAGTCAATCGATAACGCCCAGCCCGAACGCTGACCACGGGACGGACCTTGTGGGCAGCGTCATCGGCCACTACGAAATCCGCGAACGCCTTGGAGCCGGCGGCATGGGAGTGGTTTACAAGGCCTTCGACACCAAGCTGATGCGTCCCGCGGCGCTCAAATTCCTACCCCACCAACTCCGGAACAATCCCGATCTCCGACGCCGGTTGACCGATGAAGCGCGCGCCGCCTCCGCGCTCGATCACCCCAACATCGTTATCATTTACGACATCTACGAGTCCGGGGACGACCTCTTCATCGCGATGGCTTACCACGAAGGAGAGACCTTGCAGGCCAGATTGGCGCGGCCCCTGCCTCTGCCCGACGCCTTACGAATCGCCCGCCAGACCGCTTCCGGACTGGCGCGAGCCCACCGGCATGGGATCGTCCACCGTGATATCAAGCCGAGCAACCTCATCATCGATCGGGACGGGGTGGTCCGCATCATCGATTTCGGTTTGGCCAAATCCGTCGACACAACCGTCACGAGCGAGGGCGGAGTCCGCGGTACGCCGCTTTACCTGTCGCCCGAACAAGCCTCCGGCAAATCGATCGATCACCGGACCGATATCTGGAGTCTTGGCGTCGTGTTGTACGAAATGGTCGCGGGAGCCGCGCCTTTCCGCGGTGATTCGGTCTATGAGTTGGTGCGTTCGGTTGTCCAAGACGAGCCAGCGACCCTCTCGAAGGTAAAGACTGATGTGCCGGCGAAGGTCGAAGCCATCGTTTCCTGCGCGCTCAAAAAAGACCCTGGCCAGCGCTACCAGGCGGCGGCCGAACTGGAGCAGGACCTGGCCGCGGCGCTGTCTCAACTCGAACAACCGCCGCAACGGCGAGAGCGCGCCCCGTTCTGGTATGCTGCCTTCGCTATCGCCCTGCTCGCCGCCGGACTGGGTTTCTGGCTGTACCAGCGATCGCAGCGAAGCCTATGGGCGCGTGAAAAGGCGCTCCCCCAGGTCTCCAGGCTGAAAGAGCAAGGGCAAGCCTTGGCCGCCTACCAACTCTTCCAAGAAGCCGCGAAATCGCTTCGCAATGATCCTCAGCTTGCCAAGTTCCGCGACAGCGTATCGCATGAAGCCTCCATCACCTCGGCTCCCGCCGGAGCCACCGTCGAAATCAGAGACTATCTAGCTCCCAATCAGGATTGGGTTGCGCTTGGCTCCACGCCGATCCAGAACACCCGGCTTCCCTCCGGATACCTTCGCTGGCGCCTCTCCAAGCAGGGCTTTCCTACATACGAAGGCGCGCCGGCCTTTGCGGGCCTGCCAGGATATTTCCATGAGTTTGATTTCCCAGTCGGCCTCGGAACGAACGCGCCCAAAGGCATGGTCGCCGTTCCCGCCGCCAAATATCAGGACTATATCTGGTCCCTCGGCGACTTCGGCCCGTACGATCTTCCGCAGTTCTTCATCGATCAGTATGAAGTCACAAACCGCCAATACCAGGAGTTCGTGGACGGGGGAGGCTACCGCAAACGGGAATACTGGAAGAATGCCGTGATCCGAAACGGCCGGGCGGTAGATTGGGACGAAGCGATGTCGCTCTTCCGCGACGCGACCGGCTGCCCCGGACCCTCGTTCTGGCGAGGATGCCACTTTCCTGAAGGACAGGCCGATTTTCCGGTTGGTGGCGTGAGTTGGTACGAAGCGGCCGCCTATGCCGAGTCCGCCGGCAAGAGCTTGCCCGCCATTGCGCAGTGGTTTCGGGCCGCGCCCAACTCAGTGGCGAGGTACATCATCGCGATGAGCAATTTCACTTCACAACCCTCACCGGTCGGCAAATTTCAAGGTATCGGACCCTGGGGCACTTACGACATGGCCGGCAACGTTGCCGAGTGGTGCTGGAACAGCGCCGGCGGCGACTCGAGGTACCTGCTCGGCGGCGCTTACGACACCTCGCCCCCCGAGTACTTCGAGCCGGGCAACATGCCTTCTCTCCATCGCTCTGCCAACGCGGGGTTCCGCTGCGTGCGAAACGTGAGTCCGCTTCCGCCGGAGGTGCTCGCGGAGCGACGTCAGACCATCCAGGATTTCTCTAAGGTCAAACCTGTGGGTGACGATGTGTTCCAGATCTATAAAAGCCTCTACAAATACACCCGGACGCCGTTGAACGCAAGACCGGAATCCATCGCTCAAGACTCGCCCGATTGGATGAAAGAAAAGATAGTAATCGACACCGCGTATAACAACGAGCGCCTGCCTGTTTATCTTTTTCTGCCCACTCGCGCCCGGCAACCATACCAGACCGTGGTGTTCTTCCCCTCGGCTCGTGCCTGCGACGCGGGTTCCAGCGCGAACTTGCAGGATATGAAGTTCATCGATTTCGTGATTCAGAGCGGCCGGGCCGTGATCTACCCGGTTTATAAGGGTACCTATGAGCGTTCCGGGGCCATGCCAGGACCCGACACGGTTGAAAGCCGTGACTATCTGATCCGCGCCTCAAAGGACTTGGGCCGCGCCATCGACTACATCGAGACACGCCGGGATCTCGATGCCCGGAAGGTCGCCTACCTCGGCGAGAGCATGGGCGCGGGCCTTGCCGTGATTCTGGGCGGTGTGGAGGACCGCCTCAAAGCTATGGTCATGCTGGACGGCGGATTCTACTCTGAGAGACAATTGCCCGGAGCCAATCAGGCCGACTTCGCCCCGCGGTTGAAAGCGCCGGCACTGCTGGTCTCCGGCCGTTTCGACTGGGTTTTCATGGGAAAGGACTCGCTTCTGAAACTGCTCGGCGCTCCAGCGGCGGACAAGAAGGCCGTTCTGCTGGACACTGCACATGACGTCTCGGAAAAGCGCTCCGTGCTTGTTGCCGAAGTGCTCGCCTGGCTGG
>JANYJN010000501.1 GCA_025358475.1 Candidatus Solibacter sp. | reverse complement strand
GCGCGATCCATAAATCTGACTGGGGTTTTGGCCGGATTCTCGCAGTGGGGTTCGCCGTCGTGATCGGAACCGGCACTGGGAGGGACCCAAAGTGATAGTCAAATCTGGCAATGGTCCGATTGAACTCCGACCAGCCCGCAGTAAGGGAAGGAAACTCTTTTTGGACTTCCCCGTGGATTTGCGAGTTTCTGAAGCGTCGTTTCGGTCGCTGGAATGCTCAGGGCCACTCGCCTTGTGCGCATGGGTCGAAACAAGCCGGGTAGCGCAAAGGGTAGCGCAAGGGCCCGGAAATCAGGGGAAATCAGGGGAGCGCTGGGTAACGCTTTGAGCGCATGTTGTTGAAAAGGTTAGACGAGGGGAATAGAGGGAAACCATTGAGCCGATTCAGGTTCTAGTTCTCGCAAGGGAGTGAAGGTTCAAGTCCTTTCATCCGCACCAAGATTCTAAATAAGTTAAGTACGACCGAGAGGGCTCATTTCAGGCCCTCTTTTTCTTGGACTGTGGCAGAAATTGTGGCAGTCGATTTAAGACCTTCCGCCTCTTTTTGGGCATCGCGGGTTGCCCGGAAGGCCCGGATCTTGTCCGCCGCATCGGACAAATCGGCTTCGTCGACGATATCGTAGCGACGGAAAACGGAGTCCGTCTTGTGCCGGCTGATCTTTATCGCGACGGAATCTGACACACCCGACCCTTTCAGGTTCCGGATACCGCTCCGCCGGAAGTCGTGAAACAGGAGGTCCGGGTCTCCTGCCCGCTTGACCGCCGCCTTCCACGAACCCTTGAAGGATCGGATCTGCTCCCCCAGGTGTGAGAACAGCGAGGTACCGATCCCACACGGTGTTGACGGTGACCTTGGCGTTTGGGCCGCCGAGTTCGCCACGGGACTTCTGCCCCAGGAGCTTGTTGCGCATCCGGTCGGCGTCTTCCCGCTTCTCCGATTCGGAGGACTGGCGGATGCGCTGCCCATGGACGCAAACCTGAATCCACCAAATCTTACCCCTCTTTCGTGATCGTGCCGCTGCCGCGTTGTGGCATAACTGTGTCACTTCCAACCTACACCCGCAAGTCGTCGATCCGTTCGTCAGAATTGTCCAACGCAGGATGATACTGAAACGGGACTTGATTCCAATGCAAGGTGATACTGAAAGGGGAGTTGGATTGACGGGCGGGCTGCGACCGAATGCACGTACGTATGCAGAACGCCGAGACATTGAATCCCGATCAGATCAACCAGCTTTTGACGCTGGGCGACGGCATCGAGTTTGCCGGACAGAGCCGCGCCGAGAGGTACGTGTTTGCGCAGCAATTGCCGGTCGCGCAAGAGTATGCTCGACAAGGTAAGAAGCAGCGAGGGGCGATCCGCGCCGACCTGAGCCAAATGACCGGATTGGGCATGGCGCAGACGGCGCGGCTGATCGGCGTGTACCTGACCAATAAGCTCGAGCCCGACTTCGATATCGTGGTCGGCTGCGTGGTACCCGCAATGCCCGCAAGCTGATTCATAACCTGGTCACCGGCAAGAACAGCTTTGTCCGGTTGTGGCCCGATATCGGCAACGATGCCGACTTGCACACGCGCAGAGGGCATCTGACTGGACCATGAACCGAGAGTGCCAGGCGGCAACGGGGTGAGTGCGCCAAGGTTTCGGCCGAGGCTGAAATACTGAACCGCCCTCGGCGACGGCGCATCCCTTAGCGGGCCTGCAATCTCGGCAGGCGCGTTAGCACCTGGGCTAAGGCGGCACGCGATATTGGTTTGCTGATGTAATCGTCCATGCCACTAGCTCGGCAGCGGTCGCGATCGCTCTTCATAGCATGGGCGGTCATGGCGATAATGGGAACGTGATCGCCGCCGGCGCTCCCGGCGCGGATGGCGCGCGTAGCTTCGAAGCCATCGAGCTCAGGCATCTGCACATCCATGAAGATGACGTCATAGGCGCCTGCTCGCCACTTACTGAGTGCCTCATTACCGTTGGCGGCCAGCGTGACGCGATGGCCCATGAGTTCGAGCATAGCTTTGGCGACTCTCTGGTTGATCGGGTTGTCCTCGGCGACGAGAACGGACAATGGCCGCACGGCGGTGGATTCTGGTGCGACAGTGGGAGCGGCCGCGGCACACTCCGCCGCTGGGAGGGCGACCCGGGCAGTGAAGTGGAATGTACTGCCCTGGCCCGGCGCGCTTTCGGCCCATAAGCGCCCTTGCATCATCTTCACCAGGCCGGCGGAGATGGCGAGGCCGAGCCCGGTTCCGCCAAAGCGGCGGGTGGTCGATGCATCGGCCTGCTCAAAGCGATGAAAGAGGCGATCCAGGGCCTCGGGCGCGATGCCAATGCCGGTATCGTGCACAGTGAAGTGTAGGACGACAGTGTTGTCCTGGACGGTTTCGCCCGGCTCTACGGCGACCCTCGCAGCCACTTCGCCACGAACCGTGAACTTAATGGCGTTACTGAGGAAGTTTAACAGGACCTGCCGTAGGCGCACGGAATCTGCAACGACCACGGATGGAACGGTGGGGGCGACCTCCAACGAAAGGTGGAGTCCTTTCGTGCGCGCAGAGACGCTCATGTGACGCGCGGCGTCTCTCATGAACTCGGCCATGACGAAACTCACGGGATCCAGCGTGATCTTCCCGGCCTCGATCTTGGAGTAGTCCAGGATGTCGTTGAGGATGACGAGGAGGGAATCTGCCGACGAGCGCAGCAGGCCCAGGAAGTCGCGCCGCTCGTCGGGATCGCCGGTGGAGAGCGCCAGTTCCGCCATCCCGATGATGCCGTTCATCGGGGTGCGGATTTCGTGGCTCATGTTGGCCAGGAAATCGCTCTTGGCGCGGTTGGCGGCTTCAGCCTCGTGCTTGGCCCGGAACAACTCGGTCGTCTGGCTGCGCACTTTGCGGCGCAACAGGGTGACCCAAGCGAGCGCGCAAAGGACGCTGGCCAGGAGAATGGCGAGAGCAGCGAGGATGCGGCGGCGGCTCCACCACGGCGCGTCCCGCAGCACCAGAATGTCGCGCGGGCGGCGAACCAAGAGGTGGAATGCCGCGGGGCGCGGCGCAATGCTGCGGCTGGCCGCGTAGTCCGATTCGACAAGGCAGATGCCCGTCAGGCGAAGAATAGTGCCATCGTTCAGGGCGGCCACGGTCTTCACGGCTGCGGCGTCGTCCATCACGGCGGTGAAAGTCCTTTCGCCGGCCTGGATGAGCAAGGTCCGGCCGTTGCGGTCGGCGGACTGGCTGACGAGAGAGCCTTCGAGCGTGATCAGGCGGCCCTCCCATCCCCCTTTGAGCAGCTGGGCGGTCGTCACGAGCGGCGTTCTGGCAGGGGTGGCAGTTCCCAGTTTACGGGTCACGCTGTCCTGGAGCAGAGGAGAGTAGGCCCCGGCTACCGCGTAACCCAGGGCCTCCACGCGATCATCCACGCCGATGCCGGCGTGCGCCGGTTTGGAGCTCTGGACCTCCACCACGCCGGACGCATCTTCGACGAACAGCGAGCCATTCTGTCGCGTCATTGTGACGACGCCTTGGACCTTGCGGCGACGACCGGCGAGATGAGCGGGCGAAAAATGGAGCAATTCCTGAATAGGCTCGGGTCGAGGTTCGGCCGGAGGAAGCTCGATCACGCGCACGGTCTCGGCGGACGGAAGGTACAGGCAGACGCCGACCAGTTGTTTCTGTTGGTTGAAGATGGTCCCGAGCGGACCGCGTATCTCGATCATCGAATCCACCAGCCTGTCAGAGATCTTCCCATGCCGGATCGCGGAGAAGTACACGTTCACGGTTCCGAAGCTGGTGGATAGATCGAAGCTTACGTGGCCGAGGTCGTCGGAATGCATGGGATGCACGATGCCTTCGAGTTCGACCCACTGCGAGTCTTTGGCGCCGGACATGGCGTCCCAGAGGGCGACGCGCTGAGCGACGGGTAGGGGGGCTCGCCCGAGCACAGTAACATACGGGTTGGCGATGATCGGTGCGAACCGGCCGGGGCTGGAGAGCCCTTCGACAGTCACGTCCTGGCCTAGGGTGAGGTCGAGATCCTGCCGCTCGGCATCGACGTAGATTCCGGCAGTCCGGTCCTGAACGAAGAATCCACGGAAACGGGCGTCGTAGTAGGTGACCACGCCGCGGACCTTGACTGGGAGGGATTTGGCGGCGTCGGAGGGGCCTAGATCACGGAGAGCCTTGATGGTGCGAATGGGCGTAGTAGCGCCGACCGACTCCGCGGCTACCCGCGGAATGGACTTTACAGTAGCCCGCATCAAAGCGACGCCGTACAGCAGGCGGACGGGAGTTCCGGCAGCTTCGACGAAGGCTCCGGGTGCCAGGTTGCTGGATTCGGCGACTTCGATGGGTAAAGCGGCATCCCCGTCGTAGAGCAGGGCAGCGCGTCCCCGCCGGTCGAAGGCGAGGCGGCCGCGAATGCGAACGGGCTGGCCAGAGGCGACCATGCCGGCATCGGTGGCGAGGCGGCGGACAGAGACCAGCACCGGATCGCGCGCAGCGGTGAAGGCCGGTGCCGCGACGAGTAGGCACGCGGTAAGCCAGCAGGGCCAGCAGGCGGCCGGCGCGCAACGCGACGATCTGATCTCTACTCCCCAGTCCGATCCTGCGCGGGCGATCATAAGGAACTTATCGACCGATACCCGGTTTTGTACAAGTGAAACCGGTGCTTGAACTGTGCGGCAGCCTTGGGACAAACCTCGCGCACGGCATGCCCATTCCGCGGGGCGGTTGGCCACCGCTGTCCGGTGCCAACGCGGCAGTAGGCCGATTGCCAATCGGCCGGACCAGAGGGTAGCCCTACCAAGCTGCCTTACAACAGCACCTCCTGCCTGGCGTCGGACATACGCTCAGGTTCGCGGCGTCAGATCCAGGGGGTAACTCGGCGACGACGGAAAGACAGGAACGCGAGCAGCCCTAGCGTCGCCAGGGAGATTGCGGCGGCCAGCGGGAGGTCGCCGCGGCCAGTCCATGCGAGGTCGATTTCGCAATCGCCCTGGCATCCTGGTTGGATCACGATAAAGCCCATGCCATCGGCGGAGGCGGGCTTTGGCGCGCCGTGGACGGTGGCCTTCCAGCCGGGGAACCAGGCGATCTGGACCGATAGGAGGTCGTTGGGATGCAGGTGGGCGCGGATGCGGGCTCTGCCGCCGCCGCGCCACTCGAAGGCGGCAGGCGGGCGCGCGGCATCGCCAGAGGCGCGCGCATATTTGAGGATGTCGGCATATTCGAACTTACCGGCCGGGCGATGCGGCACCAATTCTTCGGGCCGGACGACGCGCGCGAGCGAGGCTCCCAAGGGGAGGACGGAATAAATGGCGTCGCCGTTTTCGCGATGCAACAGCGGGAGCACGCCATCGAAGCGTTCGGGCGCGCGGAGATCCTTATACTCATCGGTGCTGGCTGGGCCGTTGACCACGATGGCCTGGACGCCGAGGGCGCGCAACCAGTTGATGCCCTCTTCGGTGATGGCCGGGTTGACCGCGATATTGATTTTGTAGGGGGCCTGGTTGAGCACCGGCATGGACTGGCCCTGGTCGCAACAGCCGATCAACTGCGGCGTAGCGGAAAAAGCGTTGAGCCAGAACGCGGTGGACCCGGCGACGTAGACGCGGCCGTTATGCAGATTGGCGTCGAGCCAGCGGGCGGTGGTGTATTCCGACCGCTTTTCGAGGTCGGGGCGCTGGAGGTCGAGGCGCGCGCGCCAGCGGTAGTTGCCCCATTGGACGAACAGGGGAGCGAGGCAGAGGGCCAGCAAGACGGGCCTGATCCAGCGCGGGAACATGGTGTAGATAGCCCAGATGGCAGAGCCCAGCAGGAGGCAAGCGCCCATTTCGAACTCCAGATGCAGGCGGCCCACCTGGGGCAGCAGCTCAAAGGTTTCCGATTTGGCGGTGGCCGCCATGGCGCCGGTCAGGGCGGAAAACAGGAGGGCGAAGCGCACGGTCAGCGGCAGGCGGGTACGGGCCAATACGAAGCCCGCGGCGGCGGCGGAGCCGAGCACCAGCAGGAGAGGGAGCGGGCCGTAGTGGAGGCTGTTGGAAAAGCCGCGGTGCATGTCGCCGACGTTGGCGCCGACGCGGAACATGCTGGAGGGCGGCACGCCGAAGCAGGCCAGGCCGTAAGCCAAGGCGGAAGCGATGGCGGCGACCAGCCAGGCGGCGCGGAGGCGGTCCCGCGGTTGCGCGCAGATCCAGCAGAAGACGGCCACGCCGAGCGCCATACTGCCCGGGATGTTGGTGAGGAAGACCAGCGCGATGGGGAGCGCCGACAGCGCCATGGCGCGCCCGGTTCTTTTGACGAGCGCGTATTGGAGCGCCAGCACGGCCACCGGCAGCAGGGTCATGGCGGTGACGTGCGGGCCTTCGCCATAGACCGTCATCACTTGAAGCCGGCGCCCGTACCAGAAGCCGCCGAGATCGCGGGCCACGTCCGCCATCAGCAGGGCGGATGGAGAGAAGAGGGAGTAGCAGAGCGCGGATAGGAAGGCCGCGCCACGGGGCGCGCCCAGGCGCACCGCCATCCAGTAGAGCGCCGGCGCGCCCAACGCATAGGTGACGCCGATCACGCCATGATAGGCGCGGGCGGCCGTGATGTGTCCCAGCCCGGCGGTGGCGGCCACCACCAGGTGCAATAGGGGAACGTAGGTATCCGGGTAGGGCATTCCGCAGTGCCATAGAGGAAACCACGAAAAGTCCCCCCAATGGCCGGAAACGTAGCGGGCGATGGCGATGAAATAGCCTTCCACCGAACTGAAATGGCCGGTGTACTCGAGCTTCAGCAGGCGCCAGGAGATGGACAGGTTCAGCGCCGTGAGTGCGAGGAATGCTGCCAGGTTGGAGGCGGCCAGGTGGGCCACCCGTTGGCGTGCGGACATCAATCCGCATCCTCCGTGTCGAGGCGGTAGAATCGCTGCGCCGTGCCGCCCAGCAGATGCTCGCGGGTCAACTGGGTTTGCGGGCCGATGGCTTGAGTGAAAGCGGCCAGCGCTGCCTTCCAGGTACCCTCCGGCAGATAACTGGGCCAGTCGCTGCCATACATCAGGCGCTCGGGACCGAACGCCTCCAGCGCCGCGCGCACCGCCGGCTGAAATTCCGCCGCCTTCCACGCGGTGGGCGCCTGCGTAATCAGCCCGCTGATTTTGGCATACAGATTGGGATACCGCGCCAGGGAGGGAGGGAGAGTGGCGCGCGCCGTACCCACGTGATCAATGGTGACCTGCAAGGCCGGAAACCGTTCCACGATGGCCGGGGTGAACCCCGAACTCACATCCAGTGTAAGCCCGCGCCGCTCCAGTTCGGCGAGGCCCGGCGGCAGTTCTCCGGCAAACGCATAGCAGACGCCGCGGAACTTGGGATGCCGCCGGTACTGGTCCAACAGGTCGCCCACACGCGGATCGGCGAGGTCGGCCCAGCCCACCACGGCGCGAATGAAACGGTGGCCGGCGGCGAGAGAGAGCAGCCAGTGTGTCTCCTCCACACTGGGCCGGCTAGCCACGGCCACCGTACCGTCGAACCGGTTGCGCTTGAGGATGGGAGCGAGCAGCGAGGGAAGATACTCGCTGGTGAAGTGCTGGTGGGAATCGATGCGCGGAGGACTGCCTGGGGGACTCACTTAGTACACCGGTGCAGAAATGGGATGGGGTGCCGGGAGCGGTGTCTTCGGAGGACGCATGCCTAGAAAATGAAGCTCAATCCGCCGCGCACGCTGCGCGGATTGTCCACCAGCAGCACCTGCTGCCCGCTGATGGTACCGAGCGAAAGGTAACCTTGCGCCAGCATATTGCGCAGATCGGCGGTGGCTTCCATGCG
>JANYJN010000041.1 GCA_025358475.1 Candidatus Solibacter sp. | reverse complement strand
TGCAGGGTCTGGCTGAGGACGCCATTCTCCGGTACTTTGGCCTGTTGCCGCACGTCCCGCGCATAGACGTACGAATCCGGCGCTGGATGCTTTGCTTCTTCTGTCGTTTTCATGCTTTCAGTTTCCCACCCGGGGGATGGGAATTCCTGTGACCCCCGTCACATCCGCCGCCGGCCGCAACTACCGGCAGTCCGTGTTTCCCGATCTTATAGCGTAGGCCATCCCGCGTAATGCCCAGCATTCAGACCGCCGCCGTCACTCAGCCGCGCCGCCGCCATGCGGCCGCAGGGCGCGCGCAATCAACCCCAGGCCCCCAGCCAGCAGAATCAGCATGACCAGCGTATTGAAGAGGCTGGTCGGCTGAAAATAGATGTGCAGGTTCGCGATCACTCCCGCCAGAATGAACAGCGCCCCGCCCCCTGTCAGCAGCCAGCCCACGGCATTGCGCCCACTGAAGAACAGCAGGCCGATGCCAATCAGCATCGGCAGCAGCGTGATGCCGAATGTATTGCTCCCGTAGAAGTTCCAATAGGAGCTGCCCACCATCACCTGGTTGGACAGCAGGTAGCCGCCCACACACGTCATGGCGAAGCCCGCCAGAAAGTTGCCCAAGCCTCCCGATGTCCCGCCCACGTCGCTCATCCGATGGTCTGCCATCAGTCCGAGGATATCACTCCCGCCCCCGTTCGCCTTGGTGGGCGGACCCCCCTGGTCCGCGGCCGACGCCCCCGTCGGCCCGCTCGCGCCTTGCACAACGCACCGCCTGCGGGATGCGCCCCCTTCTTCGTCCTCTGCCCCAAAACGATTAAGCATCCCATCACGCGCGCTCCCCCATTCGCCTTGGTGGGGCGGACCCCCTGGTCCGCGGCCGACCCCCCGGTCGGCCCGGTCGCGCCTTGCACAACGCATCACCCGCGATATGCGCCCCGTTTTCGTCGTGTGCCTCCCGTCCGCCCCGCGCCCCCGTTCGCCTTGGTGGGGCGGACCCCCTGGTCCGCGGCCGACGCCCCCGTCGGCCCGCACGCGCCTTGCATGACGCATCGCCCGCGGGATGCGCCCCATTTTCGTCGTGTGTGCCACTATCGCTCGCGCCCGCCCCGCGCTTCTGTCAGACTGAGGAGTACTCGGTCCCATCGCCATGCTCGAAATCCTCGGCTTCTCCGCCACTCACCAGGCACGCCTGCTTCGCCAACGCACCATCTCTTCGGTCGAATTGGTGCAGGCGCACCTCGCACGCATCGCCACCGTGAATCCGCGCATTCATGCCGTCATTGAGGTGTTCGCCGCGCCCGCGCTCGCCGCCGCTCAGGCCGCCGATCGGGCGCTCGCCCAAGCAGCCCCCACCGGCCCTCTGTGCGGCGTTCCCTTCAGCATCAAGGATGCTATCGAACTCGCCGGAGCGGTCTGTACCGCGGGCACCCTGGGACGCCGCAACGCGCCCCCCGCCACCCGGGATGCCACCCTGGTGGCCCGCCTGCGCCAGGCTGGCGCTATCCCCATCGCCCGTACCAATCTACCCGACCTGCTATTTGCGTTTGAGAGCGACAACCTCCTCTTCGGCGCCACCTGCAATCCCTACGACGCCGCGCGCACCTCCGGCGGTTCTAGCGGCGGCGAGGCCGCGCTCATCGCCAGCGGCGGCTCCCCCTTCGGCCTCGGCAGTGACGCCGCCGGCAGCGTCCGCCTGCCCGCCGCCTTCTGTGGCATCGCCGCCATCAAGCCAACCTCCGGCCGCCTCCCGCGCACCGGTCACTTCCCACCGGCCGGCGGCTGGATCCAAGCCCTCTGGCAAATCGGTCCCATGGCGCGCCACGTGGAAGACCTTTGTACCGTCATGCCGCTGCTCACCGGTGCCGACGGGCAGGACACCTCCGTCGTCGATATGCCGCTCCAAGATCCCGCCCGCGTCCACCTTTCCCGTTTGCGCGTCGCCTTCCATACCGATAACGGCTTCGCCCCCGCCGATGCCGAGGTCTCTTCCGTTGTCCGTGCCGCCGCTCGCGCGCTTGCCCCGGACGTGGCGGTGCTCGCCGAAGACCGCCCGGCCTGCCTCGAACTGGCCTACGCCCTGGAAATGAAGTTGTTGGGTGCCGATGGCGGCGACGGGGTGCGGCAGTATCTCCAGGACTTGGGTTCCACCGAGGTGCACCCGCTGCTCACCGGCTGGCTGGACAAGCTGGAACCCTACCGCACCAGCGTCGCCGGCCTAGCCGCCTACTGGGCGGAGTGGGACGCCTATCGCGCCACAATGGCCGCATTCCTTGACCGCTACGACGTCATCCTCTGCCCGGTTTACACCCACGCCGCGCTGCCTCATGGGGCGTCCATCTTGGACCGGAACTTTCACGGCTTCAGCCACACTATGGCGTACAACGTGGCTGGATGGCCGGCAGCCGTGGTCCGCTGCGGCGTTTCCCCTACCGGCCTCCCCATCGGCGTGCAGATTGCCGCGGCGCCGTGGAGAGAAGATATCGCGCTCGCCGTCGCCCTGCGCCTGGAGCGCGAGTCCGGTGGCTGGCAAGCCCCGGTAGGCCCGCCGTTTCCCCTGGGGCCTCACAACGATTGATTAAAATGCTACAGCCGGTCAGGAAATCGCTTCCTAACGGTCGCGGCTCTGATTGACGCAACTCAATCCGAGCCGCGACCGTTCGGGAGCGCTCTTTTCGGAGCGCGGGTCTATTTCGAAGAAGCCTCCGGCTTGTCCATCCGAGCGCAACTCGGACATCTCTCCTCTGACTCCTCCGCCCTCCACAATGCACCGCCCGCCACCCCGCCCGACAATCCAACCCGTTGTCAATAAAGGCCTTGTTAAGAAGCTCACCGGCGCCCTATAGTGAAATTCCATTTCGGCCGATAAGATTCCTGGTGACGCACTTATGACTGCCTCCGTCGTACACCCGCAAGCCCCATGGGCTCTTCGCCTCCTGCCGCCTTTTCCTGCCATCGCTCATCGCATCCTCGCTCTCGCCAGCCAGGAGGATGTCGGCGCTCAAGAAATAGGGGCGCTCATCAAGCTCGACCCGTCCTTTTCCGCCGAACTCCTCCGTTTCGCCAACTCCGCTCTCTTTTCCGTCCGGCGCCAAGTCACCAGCCTCACCCAAGCCGTTGCCATTCTCGGCATGGACCGCGTCAGATCCATGGCCACCTTCGTCGCCCTCAACAGCATGGTCTGTAGGTCTGTGCGCGCCCCCGCCCTCCGCAAAGTCTGGGTGCATAGCGTGGTAACGGCGATCATCACTCAAGAGGCCGCCCGCCTTGCCCGCCTCGATAGCGAAGTCGCCTATACCACCGGCCTGCTGCACAATCTGGGCACTTTGGGCCTCATGTCCGCTTACCCAGACGAGTACTCCCGCATGCTTGAGGTATCGAACGATTTTGGCTTCGACTTGCTCCAGACCGAGCGCGATCTCTTTGAAATCGACCACTGCGCCGCCGGTGCCTACCTCGCCCTCGACTGGCAGTTTCCCGACCAACTCGCCGCCGCCATCGCTACCCACCACGACCAGCCCGTTGCCAATCCTCGCAGCCTCGATAGCCTCATCAAAGTCAGTTGGCGCCTTACCGATACGCTCGGCTACGCCGCCTTCTCCCCGGCCAGAGACTGGGCGTATGAGGAACTCCTCCCCTTTCTTCCACACGCCCCCCATTCCTGGCTGTGCAAATCGGCCGAGTCCGCCAAGTCAGAGATCGAAGCCATGCTCGCTGCTTCCCCGCTCTGACCGTGCGGCACTAGATGTCATTTTTCAGGATTGACGGACTCTCG
>JANYJN010000480.1 GCA_025358475.1 Candidatus Solibacter sp. | reverse complement strand
AGGGCGAATCGAAGCCTGCCATGGTCTTCGATTTGACCACGAAATCCTTGAGGATCTTATTGAAGGCCGTCCCCATGTGGATCCGCCCGTTGGCGTACGGGGGGCCGTCATGCAGCACGTACAACGGACGGCCGGCGCGCGCCGCGCGAATGTTGTGATACAGCTTCTCCTCTTCCCACCGCGCCAGCATTTTGGGCTCGGCCTGTGGCAGGTTGGCCTTCATGGAGAAAGCCGTTGTTGGCAGATTGATCGTCTGCTTCAGCACTAAGTTTTGCGGATCCATTTTAGGGGTAACTCTCATGGTACCAAGTAGAGCGGCGGAAGGCTCCGCCGTGGGAAAAACACCGCGTGCACGACACAGAAGTCGGCCGTCGCTGGACCCAATCCGGGCCGCGACCGATAGAAGCCGTGAAATAATGCGGTTCGCAGGCGAAAGCGCCTGCGCCACCACCGGCAAGTCGTTTGCATGCCAAGGTGGGGCAGGTGCTTTCGCCTGCCAATTCAGCTTACAGGCGAATCTTTCACACCTTCGCAGGGGGCGATGGAATTGCGGCGAACGCTCCGTAGCGGTCGCGGTGTATAGGCCAGGGCGACGGGGAATCTGGCGAGCCAAACGCCGGCAACGGCGCGTCACGTGAGCGACGAGGGTAACGCCTCCGAGGCTTTTCAGATAACGACATATGGTCCGCGTGCGTGCATTTTCCGCCGCATCCCCCAAACTTCGGCTTTATGTGCTCGCCCGGTGTACAATTGTGCACAGACAATGGAATTCGAGTGGGACGCACAAAAAGCACGTTTGAATGCTCGGAAGCGCGGGGTTCAGTTCGCTGACGCGGTGCTTGTTCTTGAGGACGACAACGCGTTGACGTCAAGGGAACATGCGGCTGACGGCGAAGAACGCTGGATCACGCTGGGAATTGATGCACTGGCTCGTATTTTGGTGGTGGTCTATACGTGGAGAAGGAGCAGAGTGAGGGTCATTTCAGCCCGGCTGGCCACGCCGGGCGAGGGAAAACTTTACGCAGAGGGCTCATGAAAAAAACATACGACTTCAGTAATGCAAAACGAGGGGCGGTGATCGCCACTCCTCCCGGGAAAACACGCGTGACTATCCGCCTCGAGAATGGAATTTTGGATTGGTTCCGCAATCAAGTGGACGCCACCGGCGGCGGGAACTATCAGACGTTGATCAACGATGCGCTACTTGAGCATATTGCACGTCGACGCGAACCGCTTGAATCAACAATCCGCCGAGTCATCCGGGAGGAACTGAGGCGAACTGGATAGCAGCGCACGGGACGACGTGTGACCGGATTAGTCCTGATATGTCCCGCTCCCGTCCCTGAGCTTGCAGCACTCGCTGGAGCGCGCGAATCCCATATGCCCCGGAAGATTGGCGCTAATCGCCCGGTCCCGGACAAGCGGTCTCATATCCGAACACCCTCCTTTCCCAACCCCCTGCAATCACTACCCGTCCGCGCGGCATACCACGTGCCTATCCGTTGACATGTCCTACCGCGTTCTGGTCTGCGACGATCAGCCCGACGTTCTCGAAGCGCTGCGCCTCCTGCTAAAGGGCCAGGGCTGGCAGGCGGTCACGGCCGATTCCCCGCAGCGATTGCTCGAAACCGTCCGCGGCGGCGGCCCGTTCGACCTGATACTCACCGACCTCAATTACACCCGCGACACCACTTCCGGCCAGGAAGGCATGGACCTGCTGGCCAGCCTGGAGGCCCAGGGCAACACCATCCCCGTGATGGTCATGACCGCGTGGGGCAATATCGATCTTGCCGTGGAAGCCATGCGCCGCGGCGCTTGCGATTTCGTGCAGAAGCCCTGGGACAACAACCGCCTGCTGGCCACCATCCGCAAGCAGGCCGAACCCATGCGCCGCCGCCAGAGCGAACTGGAGATTGCCGCCAACGTTCAGCAGCAGTTTTTCCCGCGCAAACTGCGCCGCCTGGAATCGCTCGATTACGCCGGCCATTGCATGCCCGCGCGAGAAGTGGGCGGCGATTACTACGACTTTCTCGAAATGCCCGGCCGCAACATCGGCTTCGTGATCGGCGACGTTTCCGGCAAAGGCGTCCCCGCCGCGCTCCTCATGGCGAACCTGCAGGCTTGCTTCCGCAGCCAGCCGCCGCACGCCCTGCTGCGTCCCGCCGAGGTGCTGGCCGCCGTCAACCGGCACTTCTTCGATTCCACCGCCGCCGAACGCTTCGCCACGCTGGTGTTCGCCATCTACGACGATGCCACGCGCCACGTCCGCTACGTGAACTGCGCGCACTGCCCGCCGCTATTGCTGCGCGCCACCGGTGAACTTGAAATCCTCGACTCCACCGCCACCATGCTGGGCGCCTTCGAACAGTGGAGCTGTACCGAGGCCGCCACCACCCTGAACCCGGGCGACACGCTGCTGCTCTATTCCGACGGCGTCACCGAAGCCGGCGCCGATAGCGGCGACGAATTCGGCGAAGAGCGGCTGATCCACACCCTGCGCGTCAATCAATCGCAACCCGCCGAAGCTCTGGTACAAGCCATCGTGGACGACGTCAATCAATTTAGCGGCGCCGCGCGGAGTGACGACGTGACGGTAGTTGCGCTGCGGGGGTTGTAACTCACTGCCCCATCGCACCATTTGCAGCCACCCACTTACGGGCACGAGCCACGGCGGCGTTCTGCCCGCCAAAATACCTAAACCCGAACTTAACGCCTACCAATTGCTGCAAGCGCAGGCCGGCGGCATCGCAGTAACGCATCCCGTGATCGGCGGACCGCCGAGATGGCCGTTCATCCTGCAGAATGGAAGCGAGGATGCGTATTACACGAGGACCCGTTTGGCTTTCGACGAGCCACCACATACTGTCATACCGAGCATCGTTGGCGATTCTGGCCTGGCTTAGGGCCTGTAGATAGTTCTCAAACTGTGCCTGGTCTCCATAGTTGACGATGAGCCGGCCGGCGGCGATGAGGTCCCCATCGACTATGTTCTTCATCCGAAGCGCTCGGATGGCTGCCGCAGTCGAGGCCCGTAAAAGACTTCGCTCACCGCTTTCCGCAAGCCACGAGGCGGCGTACATGGTCCCCGGTTGAGGGTTCTGCAACTCTTCTGACAAGAGTTCCACTAACTCGCCGTTGAACTCCGGTATCAATGCCGTGTGGATGTAGGGGCCAAACCGGTACGGAAAACTCGGGTCGCCGATCCAACGAATCATTATCCGCGAAAGTTTCTTGATCGCGTCTTGCCGCGGGATCTCATGGTATAGAAGCGATGCGATCTGCGTGTCGACGGACGCCCGTTGCGGAGGCAAGTTCACGAGGCCGGCATGGCTGGACCGCGCACTCAGCGGCGACTTCCAGGAATCGGGCACTATCTGGCGTGAGACTTCCGTGCAGTTCCGCCATCACCTCTCCCATCAACCCTCGGGATGGTTGGAACTTCAGGAATTCCGCTATATCGAACATGTCCTCGATCGAGCCACTAACCAGGACATTCGCGACCTCTCTCAGAAGGAATGCCTTAGGCGTCGCAGGGGGTGCGGTGCCCGCCGACAGAGCCACGCCCGGCAGGATGGTTACGGTATCGCGTTTCTCAACGACGCTCCAACCCGTTCCGTCTGTCTTCAAAGGCAGGATGTAGACGTTATTCACGCGAAGCACCGGGTCGCCCGGACCATCAATCACCACTCGGGCGCCCAGCCCATAATTAAGATAGGCGAACTTGATTCTTGTCCAGCCGCCGGGATGCCCGGATCACGCGCACTGTGGCAATCGCGGGCCCTGCATATTGGGGATGCCTGGGCTTCGAACCCGGGAGTTTCGGACGCTCCGCGATGGCTTCGACCCTTCCCACAATCAGCAGCGGGGCAGCGGCCAGTTGGTCCAGGGTCAAGGATCGCGCTGTACCGGTTTCGGCCAAGGCAGCTACGGCCACGAAAACTGCGATCCAGCGCATAAGCTGTTTAGACACCAAGAGCCGGCGAACGGTTCCGCCTGGGCAAATATTCCACCATACTGCGCAAGCCGGCTCCGGCGCCCTCGAGGTTCCGCGGAACTTGGCGCTTATTTCGGAGTGCATGCCGCGTAGGTTCCCCTGGTTGCGGCCTCGCCGCGCTAGCCTTCCCCGCGCAGTCTCTTCCCAATCGCTTCCACGTCGAACACGCTGCCGCCCCACGTCCCGCCGCTCGCGTCCTGCAACATCGCCCACAGCCGCGTGGCGTCCGGCAAGCGCGCGTCGGGCGCCAGATCGTCGCGCAGCGGACGCGCCGCCAGTTCGCGCGACCCTGCTTCCGCGTCGCCGTCCACCACCAGGTTCACCGAACCCTCCAGCTTCTCCCGGTCGATGGCGATTTCGATCGTATCGCCTTCCCGCACCTTGCCCAGCGGTCCGCCAGCCAGCGCTTCCGGCGTCACGTGTCCAATGCACGCGCCGGTCGAAATCCCACTGAATCGGGCGTCCGTGATCACCGCCACATGCTTGCCGAACGCCAGATATTTCAGCGCCGACGTGATCTGGTAAACCTCTTCCATGCCCGAACCCATCGGCCCGCGGCACATCAGTACCAACACATCGCCGGCCACGATGCCGCCGTTCTTGATGGCCGCCATCGCCGCCTCT
>JANYJN010000478.1 GCA_025358475.1 Candidatus Solibacter sp. | reverse complement strand
TCGATCTCGCTCAACAGCGCGGCGGGGTCGATGACCAGTCCATTGCCAATCACGGCCTGCTTGCCGGGGCGCAGAATGCCGCTCGGGATCAGTTTGAGGACGAACTTCTTCTCGCCGATGAATACGGTATGGCCCGCATTGTGGCCGCCCTGATAGCGGGCCACAATATCGAAGCGTTCCGCGAAGAGATCGACGATCTTGCCTTTGCCCTCGTCGCCCCACTGAGAGCCGAGGATGATTACGTTTCCCATTTTGACCAAACCTATCCAGTCTACCGCACTCGGGCACGGCGACGGCGGAAAAAACGGAAAAGCGGACCCCCTCCTCCCAAGTGGCAGGCCGTCCATGATACGCTTGCACTTCATGCAGATTTCCGAAGTGTACCTGGGCCAGGGGCAGGATGCGTTTGCACAACTCATCCGCGGCATCTCCATCGGCAAGCTGAAAACTTACCAGATCTACGAGGGCTTCAAGGTTCGCGCGCACCTGGCGAAAGTCAACACGGAGGGCCTGCGCAAAGCCGTGCCGAAGCTCTGGGAGCGGATTTCCGCGGGGGACGAAGATTTCGCCAAGGATCTGGCGCAAGCGATCCTGGTTTCGCATCTCGACATGATCGCGGCCGTGCTGGATTTCGTGGGTGTGCCGCATGAGGGCGGCTTCTTTGCCAAGGACGTGGAGGCGAAGCCGTATTTCACGGATGGGTGGGAAGAGCGGGTGCATGAAAAGTTTCGCGGCGTGTACCCGGAGGCCATTCTACTTTTTTATGTGAACCACCTGCGATGGGAACTGCTGGGGGCTACGGACGTGTACCAGCCTGTTCCCCCGAGCGCCTTATGAGTTCGGTGCGCCGCGTGCAGAGTAAGGGTTAAAACCATGACAGTGGCCGCCAGGAACCCGCAGAAAAAGCTCTGTCCGGACACGGTCACGCCAATGAAAGTGCTTTCTTTATATGCAGATCCGATTATGCCTGGACTGGCCCGTGGAGATTTTGCGCCGGGGCAGGGGTGTTGGGTTTTTATGCACTCAGCGATGTTTTTGGGCTATAGCACCCACTGCGTATCGTGGGATTACCGGAACTGCCAAGTCGCCAACTCCGAAAGGTGCCTGACATGAATCATTGCGATTTCCATTATTCCCACCTGCTTCCCAAGAAGCCGGGGATTCTCCCGTTAGAGGAGACCATGACGAAGAAGTGCCGCCGTTGCGCCGCTGAATTCGTGACGCGCTCGCGAATCCGGAAACGCTGCGACGCATGTCAGACCGTAGTATCCGCGGAGAAACAGAAGAAGGCCAACGAGCGGCTAAAGGCCCGCCGCGCCGCGCGCCGGATGTGCCTGTTGAAGGCCGCGAGCTAGGGCTGCCTTCCGACGACCACTCGGGACCCAGAGGGTAACCCGGTCGTGGCTCGGATTGCCTCCATGAGACTGTGAGACTTCGCATCCGAGCCGGCCCAGGCAACCCGCCAGACTGGGATCCTACGTCCAGCCGGCAGTCACCAGGATGCGGCCACACTCGGTCCGAGGCACGTTCACGGCAACGCTTTAGCGCGCACCAGGGCTTAGTCCGGGCTTGGCTCGGCTGAGACAGGCCAGGAGGCCTGTCTTACCAGGGTGACGACGGCCTGCGATTCCGCGGAGCGGCCCTCGCCCACGGGGCCGATTTTTTCCGCCGTCTTGAACTTCACCGAAACGGAATCAATCTCCAGGCCGAGGGTCTCGGCGAGGCGCTGGCGAATCGCCTGGCGGTAGTCCTGCAGCTTGGGCCGTTCCAGGATGACGGTGGAATCCACATTAACGATGCGGTAGCCGGATTGCTTCGCCAGAGCGTGGGCGTGGCGCAGAAAGACGAGGCTGTCGGCGCCCTTCCAGCGCGGGTCGGAATCGGGGAAGTGCATGCCGATATCGCCGAGAGCGGCCGCGCCCAGGATGGCGTCGGTGATGGCGTGGGCCAGCACATCGGCGTCGGAATGGCCTTCCAGGCCGAATTCGCACGGGATGGTGACGCCGCCCAGAATCAGCGGACGGCCGGGGGCGAGGCGATGTACGTCCCAGCCCAGGCCGGTGCGAATCTGGCTCAAGGGCGCGGGCCCCTGGTTTCCTCGCGCAGGAAGAGGTGGGCGAGTTCCATATCGTTGGGCTTGGTGATTTTGATGTTTCGATCGCTGCCCGCGACGACGCTGACTTCCACGTCGAGGCGCTCCACCATGCTGCTTTCGTCGGTGCCGATGAAACCGTCCTGGCGGGCGGCCTCAAAGGCACGCACCAGGAGATCGTAGCGGAAGACCTGGGGCGTCTGCGCCATCACCAGCTTTTCGCGCGGCAGGGTGGCGCGAACACGCACGTGGGTGGTGCCGCGAGTCACCTGTTTGACCGTGTCCACGGCGGGCACGGCGACGATGGCGGCGCCGGTTTCGGCCGCCTCGTCGAAGACCTGGTGAATGGTGGCCAGATCGATGAAGGGACGGACCGCGTCGTGAACCGCCACCAGGGCGTATTCGGGCCCGAGCGAGCGCAGCGCGTTCTCCACCGATTCCTGGCGGCTGTTACCGCCTTCCACCACGCGCACACGGCCGCTCTCGAATTCCTGCGCAAGCATTTCGCGGACCCATCCGGTATCTTCGCCGCGCACGGCGACCACGATGACACCGACGCGCTCCGACGCAGCGAACTTGCGTACCGTGTGCATCAGGATGGGCGAACCATCCAGCAGCATGAACTGCTTGCGGCTGGTGCCGGCTTTCTCCGCGGCGCCCTTAGTCATCCGGGTGCCCAGGCCGGCCGCTGGCAATATGACGGCAACTTTCATGTGATTACGATTCTATCGTGGTTTTCTCGGCCGGGAGATTCGACATGGGTTGCGGATCGCTCTTGCGCACCGGACGGTCGTGGCGCTCCGGCGCGGCCACGGGGTGCCCGCGCTCGTCGTACTTGCCGAAGATCATCTTACCGGCGGTGGTCTGGAGCACGCTGGTCACGGAAATATCGATGGTCTTGGAGATCATCTTCTTGGCGTTATCCACCACCACCATGGTGCCGTCATCCAGGTAGGCGACACCCTGGTTATATTCCTTGCCTTCCTTGAGGATGAAGACCCGCATGGTCTCGCCGGGCAGGACGATGGGTTTCAGCGAATTGGCCAACTCGTTGATGTTGAGGACTTCGACGCCGTGCAACTGGGCCACCTTGTTCAAGTTGAAATCGTTGGTGACCACCTTGCAATCGAACACCTTGGCGAGTTCGATGAGTTTCATATCGACTTCGCGGATTTGCGGGAAATCTTCTTCCACGATCTGCACGTGGAGGTTGGCCATCTTCTGCACGCGCGCCAGAATGTCGAGCCCGCGCCGGCCGCGGTTGCGCTTCATGGAATCGGCCGAATCGGCCACCAGTTGCAACTCGCGCAGCACAAACTGGGGGACCACCAGCACGCCGTCCAGAAACCCGGTCTCGGCGATATCGGCGATACGCCCGTCGATAATCACGCTGGTGTCGAGGATCTTGTAGGACTTCTTGGAGGATTTCTCTCCGCCGAATACTCCGCCCAGCGCGGACAAGTTGAGCATGTCGCCTTTCTTAGCGCCCACGATCAGACCGATGTAGGTCATCAGAAGCAGGAGACACAACTGCAAGAAAGGCTCGGGCGATGCCTTGGCGAGCACCAGAGACATGATGAAGGCGCCCAGAATCCCCAAAACGCTGCCGCAGGCGGCGCCGATCAGCCGTTTCAGGCTGACGCGCTCCAGGCGCAGTTCGAAGAAGATAATGCATAGTCCAAAGATCGCCCCGCCGGCCGCCGCCATCCACGGCGACGAGTGAAACGGATGTAAGGCGTAGGCCGAAAAGGTGAGAACGAGGATAAATATACCGCGAATAATGATTAGGTCGAGCACTTAGGCACCCCCCTTGGGTGAGTACAGAATCCGGAGAAGACAGCGCAACCCGGCACCATGAACCTGAGAATAAATGCGACAACCGCCGCGCCAAGAGTATACCATCGATCCCAAGCGGGGCACGCGAAAAACGGGGCGTACCCTGGTGCGAGTCCGCACGGTGAGGCACTTCAGTCCCGGAAACTGCGAAACTCGGTCTCGGCGCGTAAGACCCGTTCCGCGGCACGGCAGTTTTGCGACAGAAACGAGTTGGTCCGGCAGGGCGCGACCCTAGAGCACGGCAGTCTCGTGCAGCAACCGTCCGGAGGCGAAACGGTCGAAGCCCAGGAGATTCGTATCGATCAGATCGCTTTTGCCGTGCAGGATCAGGTCCGCCAGGATGCGGCCGGTGGCGGGGGAGTGCATCACGCCGTGGCCGCTGAATCCGTTGGCCAGGAAGAACCCCGGAACTTCCTGCACCGGTCCCAGCACCGGGTGATGGTCTGGCGTCATTTCGTAGAGTCCGGCCCAGGCGCGTTTGGGGTTGACCTGGGCCTCTTCGAGACAGGGTAAGCGTTGCACGCCGCGCGTCAGCACCTTCTCGATGAAGCCCGGGTCGAAGTTCAGCTTGAAGCCCGGCGTCTCCTCGGGATCGTTCCACGCCAGCAGCAGTCCCCGGCCTTCGGGGCGATAGTGGAAGCCGGTGTTCATATCCACCACCATGGGAGATCGCGGCGACACCTGATCGAAGGGTTCGGTGGGCACCAACATGCGGCGCAGCGGCTCCACCGGCAGAGGAATTCCCGCCAGACGCGCCACGGTGCCCGCCCAGGCGCCGGCGGCATTGACCACTGTGCGGCCCCCGACGAACCCGCGCGAAGTCTCCACGCCGGCGACGCCGCGCGCGTCCATTACGATGCCGGTGACGGCGGTATCGCGCAGCAGACGGACGCCGCGCTCCATGGCCTTGTGCATGAACCCGGTCATGACGCTGTGGGGGTCGACGAAGCCATCGGTGGCGCAGAAACTGCCGCCCAGAATATCGTCGTGGCGCAGTTCCGGAGCGATCCGCGAGACGTCCCGCGCATCCAGCAGGCGCACCGCCGCGAGGCCGGCCTCCACTTGGCGGCGGTAATTCTGGCGGAGATAATCCAGGTGCGCCGGGGTGGTGGCGACGAAAAGATATCCCTGCGGGCGGTAACCCGAGGGATGGCCCATCACTTCATCGAACCTGGCGAAAAAGGGGATGGAGTAGAGCGACATGCGGATATTGATGGGTGTGGAGAACTGGGCGCGCACGCCGCCCATGCTCTTGCCCGTGGAACCCTTGCCCTGCTGGGTTTCGCGTTCCAGCACCAGGACGTTGCGGCATCCCGCTTCCGTCAGGTGGTAGGCGATGCTGGAGCCAACAATCCCGCCGCCGATGACGATGACATCCGCCGAGTTCAAAACGCCCCCCGAGTGGCCGCGCGCCGGCACATAAGCGATTCTACTAAATTGGCGGGGAAACGTTTATTTGGGATCTTCTATTTGGGATCCCTATTTGGGATCTTCGGCGGCCGCGTTGGAGGAAAGCGGATTGACAATCTTCTTCCACTGCGTGGCCCCGGTCTGCTTCAGCATCCCGAAGGGCCCAAGCGCCCAGGTGGTGCCGGATTTGCGTAAGATCTTGTTCAGAAAAAGTTGGCCCTCGGTGGGTTGCAGTTTCCATGTTTCGCCGCCGTCTTCGCTCAACAGGAAACCGTTGTCGGTGGTGATCCAGCCGCGATTGGCCCCGTCGAAGCCGATGGAGGTCAGCCAACTGGAGACCGGAGTTTTCCTGGTTTCCCAGGTGGCGCCGCCATCCTTGGTGCGGAACAGTTGTCCGGCGAAACCGGCAATCCAGCCGTTCTTCGGGTCCGGGAAGGCAATCGAGCTCAGCGACCAGGTGGCGCCGGGGATTTTCACCTGTTGCCACTTATTGCCGGCGTCCGTAGTGTGCAGAACCGTGCCCGACCAGCCGACGGCCCAGCCGTTTTGGGCATCCAGAAAGAACAGAGCTTCCAGGGAAAGCGCCACCCCGGCTTTCTGTTTACTCCAGGCCTTGCCACCGTCGGCGGAATGCAGGATCACGCCGTCGTAGCCGACGATCCAGCCTTGTTCCCCCACCATTTGGATATCGGTGAGGTTCTCGGTGGTGCCGGATTCCCGCGCCTTCCAGGTGCGCCCGGCGTCCTCCGTGGCGAGAATCGCGCCACCATCGCCCACGGTCACACCGCGGTTCACGTCCAGGAACGCCACGGCCCGCAGCGCGCCCGAGCCGGTGATTTTTCGCTGCGCCCAGGTGGCGCCTTCATCGTTGGTGACCAGCAGCAGCCCCTGCTCGCAAAGAACGTAAGTAATTGAATTTGTGGGTAAAGCCGCATCGCGCATGTTGCAGGCGCGCTGGTCTGCCGCGAAGGTCACCAACGGAATGACCGCGAGCGCCAGCAAGCAACCCAACCGCTTCCGAATCGTCGACCACATCAGGTATCTCCAGAGACCGGGAACAGGGTTCGCGGCCGTTGAAACACACGTCCGCGCCCAACCAAGGTACGTTGTTGGCGTGCAAAAGGTTACAGACCCAGGGCCGGCGCGTCTCCGGGCCGCCGCCGTCAGGTCAAATGACAGCAGGTGGCGGAAAAAACAGATTCAGCCACGGATCAACACGGATAAGCAAAGACGGTTAAGTGATCTGTGTTCATCTGTGGCCAGTTTCTTCCTTCCCTCAGACTCCCCAGAGGTAATCGTCGGAGGCGCTTTCGCGGAATTCTTTGCGGCCGCGCGCCAGGGCCGCCAGATCGAGATCGAAGAAGCGCGGGTGCACCAACCGCTTGAGCGCCGCCACCACACGCTCCTGGTCCAACATGCCGGTGGCCTCGAGCAACGCTCCCAGCATGACGATGTTGCCCACCTTGGTGGAGCCCATCTGGTCGGCCAGTTCGGTGAACGGCAGGGCCACCATGCGCACGTCGCACCGCAGGCAATCGCTGGGGATTTCGCTGCCGTTAAAGAGCACGATACCGCTCTCTTCCACCG
>JANYJN010000471.1 GCA_025358475.1 Candidatus Solibacter sp. | reverse complement strand
CGCGACGGTAAACCGTGGTGCGTAATGGCGCTGGAAGATCGCACCGGCAGCGTGGAAGCGCTGCTGTTCGCCACCAACTACGAGCGCCTGGCCGGCCAGATAGTGGAAGACACAGCCGTGATGGTCCGCGGGTTGGTGCTGCCCGAAGAGAACACGACGCCCAAGCTCTCGGTACAGGATATCGTGGCGCTGGACAACGCGCGTATCGATCTACCCGGCGTAATCGCCATTCGCGTGTGGATCGGCCGTGACGGCGGTGCGGATCGCGCCGCGGCATTGGAAGAGCTGTTCAAGCGCAAGCCCGGACCCACGTCCGTAAGGTTAAGGCTGGAAGCCCCGCGCGATTTCTCGGTGCTCCTGGATGTGCCGGCGAAGGTGCGACCGGACAAAGAATTTAAGGCCGCGGTCGAACGCATCTGCGGCCCCGCCTGCGTCGAAAAAGTGGCGGGCTAACGGGCGGGGGCGCGACGACGACGCTGGTCGCGCCGCGCCCGGACCACAGCCTCCACCACCCGTGATCGGCAGCCACCCTGGTAGCGCGTAAACGGAAAGAAACCTCGCGCTATTATGGCGCCAGCCGCATATCTAGATTGCACCTCGGCGCCCGGTCACCAGATTGATGACGAAAACCACCAAGGCCACCACCAGTAGTAAGTGAATCAGGCTTCCCCCCACGCTAAAACTAAAACCGAGAAGCCATAGAATCAAAAGCAAAGCGACGATTGTCCAAAGCATAGTTTTCTCCTTTTTCCGATTGCCGAAGCCACTTACCGGGTAGAGGTGGCCTTTTGATCTTTAACCTGTAGCACGTTAACTACCTGTTGCACGTTTGGTACCGCGGACGCGACCGCTTCCGCCTGCGCGCGCTTCGCTGGAGAGTCCACCTCGCCAGTCAGCGTGACGGTATGATTCTTGACAGCGTACTTTACACTCTCATGAAGGTTGTTCATGATGAGAGCCGCGTCGAGGTTGCTCTCGATGCCCTTGTCCAGATCCGAGTTCACGGTTTTGGCTTCACTCTCCACGCCTGGCGGAATCACCGCAATCTGGTTCGCTACAACCTGCGTCCCGGCAATGGACCTGGCGATGGATTCGGCTTGTGCCTTGTCACCGTCCCGGGCCACGTGTCCGCCCAAGGTGACGACGCCCTTGTCGCGGTCTTGGCTGACCGAAACATCTTTGAAGCCGGCCTGATCCAGCGCCACCCGTACACTGTCAGAAACGCGGGTTGTCTTCGTGGACATGGTTGAGCATCCTACCAAAGTTCCAACCATCACCAGCGCCAGTAGGGACCAGGACGTTTTGAAGATTTTCATATTTCTCCTTTCGATACGATATAGGCCAACCACGCTTCAGCATGAGAAGGGCCGAAGGGCCCATTTCGTACTATTAATCACAAAAACCCCGCCTCGCCTGGGATTGGGTACTGGATTGCATAGGTTCGGCCAGAGGTGGTTGCAAGTAACGGTCGCCTCTGAAGGAAACCGCGTGAATAGAACGCTTGGGATCATCCTGATTGTGCTTGGCCTGCTCGGTCTTGCGTGGGGAGGCTTTACGTACACGACCACGGAGAAGGTTTTGGATATAGGACCGATTCATGCCACTCGGGAAAAGACCCACGACGTGCCACTGCCTCCCATCGCGGGCGCGGTGGCGCTCATTGGCGGCGTTGTGCTCCTCGCGGCGGGCAGAAAGGGATGACTCCGAAGCCCGCCGCGAGCTAACGTTCAAAAGAACAGGAGATATGCAATGTTGATACTACTTATCGTTTTGTTGTTGGTTTTAGGTGGTGGAGGCGGGTACTATGGCCATAGCCGCTGGGGCTACGGCGGCGGTGCTGGCATCGGGCTCGGCACCATCTTGCTGATCCTCCTCGTCGTATACATGCTGAACGGGGTACATTAAGGCCATGTATGACGCTAACAGGAAGGCCGCCGAATTACATGACGAGGCCACGCATGCCCACCTTGTTGCCGAGCAGCATGGAAAACAGGATCACCTGACCGGGCAAGAGCATTCACGCCAAGCCCTGGAGCATTCCCAAGAAGCTCCTCAGCCCGCTCAGGCGGTTACGGTTGGGCATGGCATCGCCGCGTTCGGGCACGATGACATCGCAGCCCTGGCTCGCGAACTCTGGCAGGCTAGAGGCTGTCCGGACGGATCGCCGCAAGTAGATTGGTACCGTGCCGTGGAAGAGTTACGCTCCCGCGGTTTCGGCCATTGACGCCGCACTGGGGGACTACGGACGGTTGGTCTAATTGCGACGAGTGCCGATGAAATCCGGGTTGCCCTGCATTCTGACCATCAACGGCGGCTCTTCGAGCATCCGCTTCGCGGTGTATGACGCAGGTGAAACACCGCGGCGCCGGCTCAGCGGCAAGATTGACCGCATCGGTATGAGCGGCACGAGTTTGACGGTCAACCAGCCGGCCGGAAAGCCCCCGGCGCCCAGCCGCCTTGCCGCCGCCGACCATCGCACGGCGGCGGCCTTCCTGCTGGACTGGCTGG
>JANYJN010000454.1 GCA_025358475.1 Candidatus Solibacter sp. | reverse complement strand
CCGGGGTGCCAGCCTGTGACACCGGTGCCGGTCTTGACCAGGGTGCCGGCCGGTTCGTGGCCCAGCACCATGGGGTATTCGCAGGGGGTGTCGCCCACCGCGCCTTCGGAATAGGAATGGAGATCGCTGCCGCAGATACCCACGGCGTTGACGCGCACCTGGACCTCGCCGGGGCCCGGATCTTCGATGGATTGTTCCGTCAAATGGAATTGGCGTTGAGAGATGAGTTCGGCTACCAGCAATATAGACTCCTACCGCCATTGTAAGATAGGTACGCATGCAGAATTTTCGCCAGTTCGAAGCCGGACCCGATCCGTTTGGCCGCAAGTTCCAGATCCTCTTCAAGTGGATGCTGACGGCCATCTCGCTGCGCCACGCCGATACCGTGGATGTCAAGTTCATCCTGGTGGACGACCAGGGCGCGCGTACCGAAAAGACCATCGCTTTGCCGCACGCCGACCTGTTGCGCGTGGCTGCGGAAGCCGGCCGCAAGGTGGACGATCCGTGGTGCTCCCGGTTGGGTGCGCTGCACCTGCGGCGTCTGGTGGAGACGGGCGAAGACATGGAGAAGGATCTGGTCACGGTGTCCGCGGCGGATATGAAGGGCTACGCGGAAAAGCTTCGAGACTGGGAGACATCCGCGGTGCGCGCGGGGTAAAGGATTACCCCAAACCAACCCATACGCCTGTTACCCCACCTCCCCTTGAGTGCCTGTCGGGCGGCGGTGGTTTTTCGCGTGCTAATATTGGGGCAATCCGGACTTCCTGCCCGGAGTTTCGGTCCCCGGGTGGAGATTTCTTAACCGCCTAGTCATCGTAAATTGACATAGGTTTCGTAACTTCAATACTTGGTCTCCCAGATTGGTGTTCATCCGATGCGTGCAGATACACGTCAACCCTTCCTGAGGAGCCAAGCCGTCAAATATGAAATCTACTCGAAGGAAGGATTGCGAAATGTACAGAGCGAGAAGAGCAGGCTTCGTCCTCTCTTGTGTGGCCGTCGTGATGATGAATGCGGCCTGGGCTGCCGACCCGGCGCCAGCACCCGCGAGTGCCCCTGGCGCCGATTCTTCGGCGGAGCTGCGCCGCTTGAAGACCCAGCTCGATGAGCAGCGCAAGCAGATCGAGCAACTGCTCGCCACCCTGGAGGTGCAGAGCAAGCTGCTGGAAAAGATCGCCGCCGCAGGCGCCACCGGGCACAATACGCCGCTGAACCCGGGCTTGATGGTGTCCACCGCGCCGATGCTGGCGCCGGCCTCACCCAACCCCGCCCCGGCCACAAACCCCGCTTACAACCCGCTGCGGGCGGCTGCCGCTGCCCCCGCCGGTTCCCCGTTACAACTGAAAATTGGCGATACCACCATCATGCCCGTCGGGTTTATGGACCTCACGGCGGCTTGGAAAGACAAGAACGCCGGTGGGTCGCTCGGCAGCAATTTTGGCAGCATTCCCTACAACAGTGCCGCCACCAGCAAGCTCTCCGAATTCCGCTTCAGCCCGCAGAACTCGCGTCTCGGCTTCCGCGTGGACGGTAATTGGAAGGGCGCACACTTCATCGGCTATAACGAGTTCGACTTCCTCGGTACCAGCGGCTCCAACAACCTCAGCGTCACCAATGGCGCGTTCGTTCCCCGCATTCGCCTGTACTGGGTGGATGTCCGCATGGACAAGTTCGAGGTTCTTGCGGGCCAGAGCTGGAGCATGATGACCCCCAACCGCAAGGGCATCTCGGCACTGCCGGGCGACCTCTTCTTCAGCCAGGTAATCGACGTGAACTACATGGCTGGCTTGACCTGGACCCGGCAGCCCGGTGTCCGCTTCCTCTATCACGCGAGCGACAAGTTGACGATGGGTGTCTCTTTCGAAAACCCGGATCAATACATGGGCGGTTCCGCCGGCGGCTCCACGACGGTGCTTCCCGCGGCTCTCACCGGTCTGGCGGGTGCCCAGTTGGACAACCAAACCAACGTGCAGACCATCCCCAACCTGCACCCGGACATCATCGCCAAGATCGCGTTCGACCCGAGCGCCAAAGCCCACGTGGAATTAGCGGGAATCTTGCGGACGTTTAAATTGTGGAATACTACCACCGGCCAGCCCACCTCGGGCCAGTACTCCACCAAAACGGGCGGCGGCGGATCGATCAACGCCAACTTCGAGATCGTGAAGAACGTGCGTCTGGTCGCCAACAATTACTGGAGCGATGGCGGTGGCCGCTACCTCTTCGGCCAGGCTCCCGACGTTGTGGTGCGCGCCGATGGCACCGTCAGCCCAATTCACTCTGGCGGCACGGTGGACGGCATTGAAGCCGTCGTCCACAAGAACACCCTGTTGTACGCCTACTACGGCGGTATCTACGTGGGCCGCAATGTGGCGGTGGATGCCAACGGCACAAGCCTGGTTGGCTACGGCTACCGTGGTTCCGCCAACAGCCAGAACCGCACCATCCAGGAGATCACCTTCGGCTTCAACCAGACCCTCTGGAAGGACGCAAAGTACGGCGCCCTCAACTTCATGGGCCAGTACGAGTATTTGATGCGGTCTCCGTGGTATTGGGCGGCGAACGTGGCGGGCGGCAAGGGCACTCACGACGACACCGTCTATTTCAATTTCCGCTACACGCTACCCGGCGGTGCGCCGGCCGCGAAGTAGCGGAGCCGCGCTGCCCAGCGCGTCGGCGTCACCACAATCAACATAGCCGAAGAAGTGATTTTGCTGGTTCATTGTGTCGAAGTGCGCCACCATTTTCGACACTCTATAGTGTGCAAGTAACATTTCACGCCCCTGTAACTGTTCTGTAACAAATAACAGGTTTAACGAAGTTATACTGAACGCAAATGCTAGGAGAAAAGTGATGACAAAGCGGATTCTCGGAATGACAATTGCCATGGCGGCTCTCGCTGGAGTAGCTGCGGCGGCACTGTCACTGACGGGAGCGGGTGCGACGTTTCCGTATCCCATGTACTCGAAATGGTTCAGCGATTACCATAAAATGCACGGCGATATCGAAATCAATTATCAGTCGATCGGCTCCGGCGGTGGAATCAAGCAGGTGACCGAAGGTACCGTCGATTTCGGCGCCACTGACGGCCCGATGAATGACCAGCAACTGGCTGAGTTCAAGACCAAGCGGGGTTGCGACGTGCTCCACTTCCCCACGGTGATGGGCGCGGTGGTTCCCACCTACAATATCCCCGGAGTTACCGGTGAACTCAACTTCACTCCGGAAGCTCTGGCCGGTATCTTTCTTGGCAAAATCACGAAGTGGAGCGACCCCGCAATCGCCAGTGCCAACGCGGGCGTGAAACTGCCCAACAGCGATGTAGTGGTGGTTCACCGGTCCGACGGCAGCGGCACCACTTTCATCTGGGTCGACTTCCTGGCCAAGGTCAGCCCTGAATGGAACGCAAAGGTGGGAGTAAAAACGTCCGTGAACTGGCCCGTGGGATTGGGCGGCAAAGGCAACGAAGGCGTGGCCGGGCAGGTCAAGCAGACCGAGAACTCCATCGGGTACGTCGAATTGATCTACGCCGTCCAGAATAAAATGTCCTATGGCAAGGTAAAGAACCCCGCCGGCGTCTTCG
>JANYJN010000428.1 GCA_025358475.1 Candidatus Solibacter sp. | reverse complement strand
GGCGATGTAAAGAATTGGCTGATCGGCGGGATTGACCTTGGTGAAGGTGGGCGGCGTGGGCATGCCCTGGGGGAGGAGGCGGGTGGCCTGGGTAATGGCGGCCTGCACGTCGACGGCGGCGCCATCGAGCTTGCGGGCGAGATCGAATTCGAGGGTGATCTGGGTGTTGCCGAGCGAGTTCGAACTGGACATCGAATTCAAGCCGGCGATGGTGGAGAACTGATTTTCGAGCGGGGTGGCAACGGCGGCGGCCATGGTTTCGGGGCTGGCGCCGGGAAGGGCGGCGGTCACCAGGAGGGTGGGGAAATCGACGTTGGGCAGGTCGCTGACGCCGAGTTGACGGTAGGCCACGCCGCCGAACAGCGCGATGGCCGCCATCAGCAGGCTGGTGGCGATGGGCCGCTCAATAAAGGTTTGGGAGATATTCATCGCTTAGAAAACCGTTTCACAAATAGGTCTCTCGCTTCGGTGAACTCGTTCCCGAGCTGGGGAAGCCGAAACTATACAGGCATGCGTATTCACCGCAGAGGCGCAGAGATCGCGGAGATAAGCGCAGAGAAGCAGGAAGGAGAGGGAAGGATCGGGATTCGCGGGCCGCGCCGGGCGGGGAGTGGAGGAAGAGGAGTCCGAGCTGCGCTGGGATAGGCAAGCTAAAGCATGCCCCACCATGGCAGGCAAGAGTGGCATAGTTAGTCTCCCGCCTGCATCGCGGGAGCGAGGGTTTTGCGCGCTTGTTTGCGGGCTTTCCAGGCGTTCCACTTGCCGAGGACGGCGGCCATATATGTGTAGATCACAGGGGTGAGGTACAAAGTCATCAACTGGGAGAACGCGAGGCCGCCGACCACCGCCAGGCCGAGTGGCCTGCGGGCCTCGCCGCCGGCGCCGTAGCCGAGCGCTATCGGTAAGCCGCCGAGCAGGGCCGCCATGGTGGTCATCATGATGGGGCGGAAGCGGATCAGGCAGCCCTGGTAGATGGCGTCGTTGGGAGACATGCCTTCCTTGCGCTCAGCCTCCAGGGCGAAATCGATTTGCATGATGGCGTTCTTCTTGACGATGCCGATTAGCATGATGAGGCCGACGAAGGAATAGATGCTGAGGTCCACCTTGAAAATCAGCAGGGTGAGCAGGGCGCCGAAGCCGGCGGAGGGCAGACCGGAGAGGATGGTGAGGGGGTGGACGTAGCTTTCGTAGAGCACGCCGAGAACGATGTAGACCACGGCGATGGCCACAATCAGCAGAATCCCCATGTTGCGCATGGAATCCTGGAAGACCTTGGCGGTGCCCTGGAATGTGCCGGTGATGGTGGCCGGGAGGATGGATCTGGCGGCGGCTTCGATATCGCTGGTAGCCTGGCCGAGCGAGGTACCGGGCTTGATGCCGAAGGAGATGGTGACCGAGGGCAACTGGCCGGAATGCGGAATGCTTTGCGGACCCGCATTGGTCACAGTCTTGGCGACGGCGTTGAGGGGCACCATCACGCCGGTATCGCTCTTGAGGTAGATCATGTCCAGACCGTCGGTGTGCTGTTGGAATTTGGGCAGCATTTCAAGCAGCACGCGGTACTGGTTGTTGGGGGCGTAGATGGTGGAGGCGAACTGCGGGCCGAAGGCGTCGTAGAGGGTGCTGGAGATGGTTTGCCAGTTGAGGTGGAGGGCGGCGGCGCGGTCGCGGTCGAGGACGATATTGATGCGGGGCGTCTTGATCTGGAGGTCGCTGGTGACATCCTGCAAGCCGGGCATACGGCCGATGGCGCGCTCCAGTTTGGGGGCTTCGGCGTAGAGTTGTTGGGTATCCGGGCCGAAGAGCGTGTAATCGTAGGCGCTCTTGGACATGCGGCCGCCTACGCGAATGGCCTGGGGAACGGAGAGTGAAACGCGCAATCCGGGGATGCCGGAGAGTTTGGGACGAAGGCGGTTGACGATATCGTTGACGGTGGCGACGCGTTGACGGCGCGGCAGAGTATTGACCATCAGGCGGCCGGAGGCGCCGGAAGGTCCGAAGAAGTTGCCGCCGGTGGCGGAGTAAAAGCTTTCGATGTCGGGATCTTGCACCACGATGGAAGAGATCAATTGTTGGTACTTGACCATCTGGTAGTAGGAGGTGCCCTGGGCGGCTTCCACGTTGACGGAGAAATTGTCGTTATCGGTGTCGGGGATGAAGCCCTTGGGGACGACCATGTAGAGGGCGGCGGTGACCAGCAGGACGGCGACGAACATGGCGAGCATGACGGGCCGGTGGTGGAGCACCCATTTGAGGGTCACGCCGTAGAGGTCCCGCGTGCGATTGAAGAGGCCTTCCAGGGCGCGGTAGAAAAGACCGTGCGTTTCGGCTTTGGTCTCGCGCAGGAAGCGGCTGCACAACATGGGAGTCAGGCTGATGGAGACCATCCCGGAGATCAGGATGGCGGTGCAGATGGTGACGGCGAATTCACGGAAGAGGCGGCCGAGGATGCCGGCCATGAACAGAATCGGGATAAAGACGGCGGCGAGGGATAGCGTCATGGAGACGATGGTGAAGCCGATCTCGCGCGATCCGGTGAGCGCCGCCTGCATGGGGGTCTCGCCGAGTTCGATATGACGGACGATATTCTCCAGCATGACGATGGCGTCGTCCACCACGAACCCGATGGAGAGAATCAGCGCCATCATGGAGATGTTGTTGAGGCTGAAGTTGAGCAGGTACATCACCGAGAAAGTGCCGACGATGGAAAATGGCAGGGCCATGGCGGGGATCATGGTGGCGGAGAAATTCCGCAGGAACAGGAAGATCACCATGATCACCAGGGCGAGCGTGGCGGCCATGGTGAACTGGATATCGTTGAAGGCCTCGCGGATGTTCTTGGAGCGGTCGCCGCGGATGCCGAGATGCACGCTGGGCGGCATCTGCGACTGGAAGACGGGGAGGAGGCGCTTGACGTTGTCGGTGACTTCGATGGTGTTGCTGCCGGGTTGGCGCATGACGGCGAGGCTGACGCCCATGGTGCCTTCCTTGCCGTACTCGCCGCCGTAGATTCTGGAAAAGTTCTTGTCGTCTTCGACGCTATCGATGACGGTTGCGACGTCGCCCAATCTGACGGGAGCGCCGTTCTTGTAGGTGACGATCAGGGGCTTGTAGTTGGCGGCCTTCATCAACTGGCCGTTGACCTGGACGTTGTAGGAGGTGTGCGGGCCGTAGAGCGTGCCGGTGGGGATGTTGACGTTCCAATTGCGGATGGCCTGATCGATTTCATTGAGCCCGATTTTCCGGCTGGCCAGTTCGTTGGGGTCCACCTGGACACGCACGGCATATTTGGCGGAGCCGTAAACCTGCACTTGCGCCACGCCATCCACCATGGAGATGCGCTGCGCCATCATGGTCTCGGCGTATTCGTCGAGGTCGCTGAGACGCATGGTGGGGGAAGTGAGGAAGAGGTTGATGATGGGCTGGTCGCCGGGGTTGACTTTGCGGAAGGAGGGCGGCGTGGGCATGCCGGGGGGCAGCAGGGTCATGGCCGCGGCGATGGCGGTTTCGACGTCGACGGTGGCGCCATCGATGTCGCGGCTGAGATCGAATTGCAGGGTGATGTTGGTGGAGCCCTGGCCGGAGTTGGAGATCATCGAATCCAAGCCGGCGATGCCGGTGAACTGGCGCTCCAGGGGAGTGGCCACGGCGGAAGCCATGGTGTCGGGATTGGCGCCGGGCAGGCCGGCACTGACGCTGATGGTGGGGTAATCGACTTGCGGGAGATCGCTCACGCCCAGATTGTTATAGGCAATGACGCCGAACAGCGCGATACCCGCCATCAGGAGGCTGGTGGCAATGGGCCGACGTATAAAGGTTTGCGATATGTTCACGCCGTAATCCCTCTACCCGAGCCCTCTAGCCGCGCCGTCCGCGGCCCCCGCCTCCGCCCCCTCTACCGTCTCTTACGACCACTTTGCTGCCGGGCGCCAGGCGCAATTGGCCTTCGGTGACCACCGTCTCGCCGACCGCCAGGCCCTCGCTAACCACCATGTCCTGATCCACGCGGGTTCCGGTGACTACAGTCCGCGATTCCACGGTCTGATCGGGTTTGACGACGTACACGAACGCGCCTGTCTGGCCGGTTTGGATGGCTTCATTGGGCACCACTACGGCATTCTGCTGGGTGGTTAGCCGGAGCGTTACGCGCACGAACTGGCCGGGCCACAGTTGGTGATCGGTATTGGGGAACGTGCCCTTCAACTTGATGGTGCCGGTGGTGACATCCACGGTGTTGTCCACAAAGGTGAGGGCGCCGCGTTCTTCATCGGCAGTGTTGGCATCCTGCGGGCGGGCGCGGACGGTGAGGCTGCCCATAGCCATGTACTTCTTGATGGCCGGCAACTGCGATTCGGGAACCGAGAAGGTGACGTAGATGGGCTCCACCTGGTTGATGGTCATCAGGTCCATATTGTTGGCGGTGACGACGTTGCCCTGCTTCACGGTGAGGTTACCGGTGCGGCCGTTGATGGGCGAATAGAGGGAGGTGAAGCCGAGTTGGACCTTGGCGTTTTCGGCGGTGGCAGAGCTTGCGCCGATGGCGGCCTGGGCGCTGGCGATGGCGGCCTGATCGGCATTGACCGCCTGGGCGCTGGCATCGGCGCTAGCGCGCAACTGCTCGGCCTGATCCTTGGAAATGATGCCGGCCTGGAAGAGTTCCGCGTAACGCTTGGCTTGCGCGTCCTGATACTTGGCATTGGCCTGATCGCGCGCCATATTGGCCTGGGCCTGGAGGAACGAGGCCCGGTCGCGGGCAATGTTGGCGACCGCCTGGTTGTAGGCCGCCTCCAGGGGGCGCGTATCGATAGTGAAGAGCTTTTCGCCTTTCCGGACGAAGTCGCCTTCCTTAAAAAAGACATCGGTCAACTGGCCGCCCACCTGCGCCTTGACGGTGATGGTGGAATAGGCCTCGATGTTGCCGATTACCTGGATTTCCTGGGGCACATCGCGGTGGGTGGCGTTGGCGACGGTAACGGGGACATCGCCACCGCCGCGGCGTCCGCCGGCCTTCCCGCTGCCACCACCGCCGGACGCGTCTGATTTGGCGGCAGTCATGCCGCTGTTCGAACAACCGCAAAGGGCCAGGGCCAGAATGGAAGTCAGGCCCAAAACCGAGAGCGATTGGAACGTTTTTCGATGGCCCCTGGAGACAAGAGCCGGGAGTGTAGGCATAGCGGAATCTACCTGTTAGGCGACAATCTTCATAGTAATGTTACCGGCAGGCAGGGGCAATGGCTCAAATTAGGCAAATAATTCGGCACCAACTTACAGCTTGGGCTTGGGCGGGGGAAGATCGCGGGCGGAAACGGGATCACTGAAGCCGGTGCGCGCGTGGGCGCCGTCGCAGAAAGGCTTGGTGGCCGACTGCCCGCAACGGCAGAGCGAAATGACGGTACGGCCGGCCAGCCCGAAGGCGGCACCGGTGGGGTCCAGAATCTCGAAGTCGCCTTCGATGCGGATGGGCCCGTTGTTGAAAACGGAGACTTTAGTTGGCATTACCGATGGTAGCACGCGGGTTGGGGAACGGACCGAATCCCATTTTCGGACGGCGGGATGGGATAGGAAACCTGGGATCGGGCTGCATCAAGGACTAGCGAGATGATTCTTGACGCGGAGACGCGGAGGCGCGGAGGTTCCGGGGCTTCGCAGCGAGGCTCACCCAAGGTGGAAGGCTGACCAAGCACAGAGCTTAGGGGCGGCGAAGAATCAACCAGTGGCGGTGAGGTGTCCGGCGAGAACGGAGGGGCGGCTGGAATTGGGGGATTTCATGGATGGTGTCCCGCGGTTTCCTGCCTTAGAATTGATCATGCCAGCTTCTGTTGACCACATCTCACCGGACACTCCCATGGGGGCGAACCTGGTGGATGGGGGCGCCACTTTCCGCGTATGGGCGCCAGGGGCGCACACGGTGCACGTGATCGGCGAGTTCAACAACCGGCAGCGCGACGATGCCAGTTTGCTCACCCGGGACGACCGGGGCCACTGGCGGGGCTTTATCCCCGGCGTGGCCGACCGCGAGCGCTATCTGTTCTACGTGGTTGGGGATGGCGGCGAAGGCCCCAAACGCGACCCCTACGCGCGGGAACTGCGGGCGCCGTTCCCCGGGGACTGCATCGTTCGAACCACCGATTTCCCGTGGCACGAGACCGGGTTCGTCACCCCCCGATTTCAGGACTTCGTGCTTTATCAGCTACATGTGGGCATTTTCTTTACCCCGAACCTGCCGCGCGAGGGCACCTTCCTGGATGTCGCCAGCAAGATCCCCCACCTGGCGGAACTCGGCGTTACCGCTGTCCAGCTCATGCCGATTCAGGAGTTCCAGACACAGTTCAGCCTGGGCTATAACGGCACGGACTATTTTTCTCCGGAGATGAATTTCGCGGTGGAGGATGGGGATCTCGGACCTTATGCCGCGCGAGCCAATGCGCTCCTGGATGCCAAGGGATTGCCACGGTACCAGCTAAAGGATCTGCGCGGCGAGATGAATCAGCTCAAGGCGCTGATCGACCTGTGCCACATCCACGGGCTCGCGGTGGTCCTGGACGTGGTTTACAACCACGCCGGCGGAGATTTTGGCGATCAGAGCATGTACTTCCTGGACCGCCAGTCCACCGCGGGGGGCAACGGCAACTCACTCTACTTCACGAACGTGGGACATGCCGGCGGGCTTGTATTCGACTTCAGCAAGCCCGAGGTACGGGATTTCCTGATCCAGAACGCGAGGTTCTTCCTGACTGAATACCGCGTCGATGGTTTGCGTTACGACCAGGTGAGCGTCATGGACCACGACGGGGCTCCGCACGGCTGGAGCTTTTGCCAGGATCTCACCGCCACGCTGCACGAGCTTCGTCCCGGCGCGATCCAAAAGGCCGAGTACTGGGATGTGAATCCCTACATCGTGAAGCCGGTTCCGGAAGGCGCCGGTTTCGACACGACGCTGACCGACGGTCTGCGCATCGCGATTCGCGACGTCATCTCTAACGCCATCGCGCCGGATGGGCGTGCGCTCAATATGACGGGCCTGGCGGCGAGCCTGTGGCCGTTCGGGTTCGGGGAGGAGTGGCGCTTCGTGCAGGGGCCGGAAAACCACGATATCGTCTACGCCGGCCGGGAACCGCGGGTGGCACGGCTGGGGGATCCCGGCAACCCTCGTTCGTGGTATGGCCGCAGCCGCGCCCGGGTGGCCACCGGCATCGGGCTGACGGCGCCGGGAATTCCCATGCTCTTCATGGGGCAGGAGTTCCTGGAGGACAAACAGTGGTCCGACAACCTCGATCTACATAAAGATCTGCTGCTGTACTGGTCGGGGCTGGACACCGGCGACAAGCAGATGCTGGACCACCTGCGGTTCACGCGCGAGTTGATCGGGTTGCGGTGGCGGTATCCCGGCCTGCGCGGGCAGGGTTTCCGGGTGGTGCACGCGCACGACGGGAACCGCGTGCTGGCTTTCCATCGGTGGGTGGTGGGGGAAGGCAATGACGTGATGGTGGTGGTGCACCTCTCGACGTTTAATCGCTTCGACTACCGGATTGGCTTCCCGGGCGGCGGCGCGTGGCGCGAGATTTTCAACAGTGACGTGTACGAGAATTGGGTGAATCCGGGTGTTACCGGCAATGGCGGCGGCGTGTGGGCGGAGGCGGAGGCGATGCACGGTTTCGGCAATTCAGCGGCGCTCACGCTGCCGGCGAATAGCGTGCTGGTATTCGCGCGGTAGCGGGTCAGGGCAGACAAGCGTCCGAGCTCGCGCCGGGATGCACAAGGTGGAGCCTTCCTCGAAAATAGACGCTCGCACCAGAAGAGCGCTCCCTTACGGTCGCGTCTCGGATTGGAGTTGCGTCTGCGTCAAGCAGAGCCGCGACCGTGGGGCAACGACATCAGCATCATGCAGGGTGCCAACAGGCCGGGAGGCCTGTCCTACATATACATGCCGCCGTTGACGGCGAGGATGTGGCCGGTGATGTAGGCGGACTCTTCGCTGGCGAGGAACTTCACGGCGTTGGCGATGTCCTCGGGTTGGCCGATGCGGCCGAGCGGAACCCCGGCGAGGATCTTGGCCTTTACTTCCTCGGGCAGGACGCGCGTCATGTCGGTTTCGATGTAGCCTGGGGCAATGGCGTTGACGGTGATGCCGCGGCTGCCGATCTCCTGGGCGAGGGCCTTGGTCATGGCGATCATGCCGCCCTTGGAGGCAGCGTAATTGGCCTGGCCGGCCGCTCCCGCCTGTCCCACCACGGAGGCGATATTGACAATTCGCCCCCAGCGGCTGCGCATCATGGTGGGCAGTACCTGCTGAATGCACCGGAAGGCGCCGGTCAGATTGATATTGAGGACCAAGTCCCAATCGGCCGGCTTCATGCGCATGGCCAGGCCATCGCGGGTGATGCCGGCGTTGTTGACCAGCACGTCGATGCGGGTTTTATCCTTCAGCGTTTTGGCGAAGGCTTCCTTGACGCTCTCAGGCGAAGTGACGTCCAGATTCAGGGTCATCGCCTCCCCGCTACAGGCGCGGATCTCTTCGGCCACTTGTTCGTTGCGCTCGATTTCGGGTGAAGCCACCACGATATCGAAATTCGCGCGGCAAAGCGTCAGCGCGATGGCACGGCCGATTCCACGGCTGGCGCCCGTAACAAAGGCCACTCGATTAAACATGCAATCTCCTCGGGACGTTGGGGTATGAAACTCAGGGTAACAAGATTCAGGCGGGACGGTCTCAGTGAATGGTCTGGTGGCTTCCGCTTTGGGATTCGTCTTCGTCCTCGTCGTCCTCGTCGTCAAGTTCGCCGTCCGGCATCCCCTCGGCCATACTCATGGCTTCGCCGGCTGCCTCTGTGATATCTTCGTCTTCGGAACGGGTCAGGTTCCCGAGTATCTCCAATGACTGTTGCGGGCGGATGGCGCCCAAGGCCTCAATGGCGGCGAGCCGCAGAGGCTTATCGGTATCCGCTGCAGTGGCGAGCGCGGCGACGTGCGGCCAGGCGGCGTCCACCTCCCAGGTGCCAGCCGCGTGAACCGCCTGGTAGTGAATACCAGGGTCGGCGCTTTCTAACGCCTCCAGTATCTGCTTTTCGAAGCCCCGAACATAACCTATGCAAAACATGGCGGTCAGCTTCCACTCCCGGTCATCGTTGGACCAGGCGCTACGGATGGCGCCGGTGTGCCAGTCCTCGGGGGCGCGCACGGCTGCCTCCAGAATGCTCCGCCGCAATAACTTGGGGCCGTTGGGATCCAGATAGAGCTTGCGGAGAGATTGCTTAATGCCGCGGAACATCTTCTCGCTGATGGGCACAGCATCGGGATCGTCGAATTCGTCGATGTCCGCCTGCTCCAGGGCCGGACCCAGGGAGATTGCGGCGCGGGCGCGCAACTCCTCCGGTTCGGCGGCATTGCCTATGATGGAAAGCAGAGCTTCGGCCAGGGCGTCGTTGATCACCGTAAAATCGCCCGCCAGGCCGGCGGCCAGCAGGCGATCGGCAGCGTCGGCCCGGGGATCGCGGAGAATCGCCAGAAACATCTTGGCAGCGCCATTCGGCCATTCCCACGGAGGGGTGTCTTGCAGAGTCTTCAGGTCCATATCGCTTGCTGACAATTGTACAGCACCGGCGTTGCACCTGAGTTGCTACCATACTCATAACTTATGGCCTATCAGGATCTGCGCGAGTTTGTGCGGGCGCTCGAAAAGAATGGGGAACTGGTGCGTATTCCCTTCGAAGTGGATCCGCGCCTGGAGATCACCGAATTCGCCGACCGCGCGGTGAAGCAGGGCGGACCGGCGCTGCTGTTTGAGCGGCCCACGGGTTTCAAAATCCCGGTGCTGGTGAACGCCTTCGCGTCGATGCGCAAGATGGAGATCGCCCTGGAAGTGGGGTCGGTGGAGGAAGTGGCGCGGCGCATCGTGGAGTTCCTGGAGATGCGCATGCCCGAGGGGCTCATCGGCAAGTTGAAAATGCTGCCCAAATTAGCCGAGATGGGCGCGTTTTTTCCCAA
>JANYJN010000421.1 GCA_025358475.1 Candidatus Solibacter sp. | reverse complement strand
CTCGCGGCGCAGACCGCGCAGCACGGCGTTCTGGTTGGGCGCGATCGCGGCGGGGTTGGAGTTATAGACCACTAGCGCCTTCACCGGCGGATTGTCCAGCGTGGTCAGCGCCTGCCCCAGCAGCGACATGTTGACCAGGCGAGCCTCGCAGCCCAGCGCCGCTTGCTGCAGGTCAGCCCGCTCCAGGCCGGCGCGGTTCAGGTGGAACGCCTGCGAGGTGGAGAGCTGCAGACCGCCGCCCACGTCTTTCCAACTGCCCGTCAGCGCGGGCAGCAGGGCAATGGCGCGCACACTGGTGGCCCCGCGCTGGCTGCGCTGCACGCCGTAATTCAGCCGGATGGTGGCGGGCCGCGTGGTGGCGTACTCGCGCGCCAGTTGCACAATCGCATCGGCGGCGATGCCGGTGAGTTCCGCCGCGCGCTGCGGCGTCCAGGCGCGTACCCGCTGGCGCAGTCCGGCGAAGCCCTCCGTGTGGCGCTCCACGTAATCGGCGTCGTGCAGCCCTTCGCCAATGATGACGTGCATCATGGCCAGGGCGAGCGCGGTATCGCTGCCCGGATTGATGAAAAAATGCTTGTCGCTGGCTGCGCCGGTGCGATTGCGGTTGGGGTCGATGGTGTACAGCTTCGCCCCATTGCGCCGCGCTTCCATGATGAAGGGCCACAGGTGGACGTTGGTGCCGAGAATGTTCGCGCCCCACGCCAGAATCAACTTCGAATGGCGGAACTGCTCCGGTTCGGTGCCGTAGCGCAAGCCCAGCGCCTGCGTCAGTCCCACGGTGCCGGCCGACGAGCAGATGGTGCGGTCGAGCCGCGAGGCGCCCAGCCGGTGAAAGAAACGCCGATCCATCCCGCCGCCGTTGAGCAAGCCCATCGTGCCCGCGTAGCTATAGGGCAGGATGGCTTCAGGGCCGAACTCTTCCACCACCGCGCGCAGGCGCTCGGCGATGGTGTCCAGCGCGCCCTCCCACCCAATGCGTTCGAAGCGTCCCGCGCCCTTGGCCCCCACGCGGCGCTGTGGATAGAGCAGCCGCTCGGGGTGATACTCGCGCTCCAGATATTGCGCCACTTTGCCGCACAGAAAGCCGCGGGTCACCGGGTGCTCCGGATTGCCGCGCAGCCTGGTGGCATGCCCGTCCTGCACGGTCAGCACTAGCGAGCAGCAGTCCGGGCAATCCAGCGCGCACACGGAGTGGCGGATTTCGAGCATTCGCCCGAT
Source organism: Candidatus Solibacter sp. (assembly GCA_025358475.1). Taxonomy (GTDB): domain Bacteria; phylum Acidobacteriota; class Terriglobia; order Bryobacterales; family Bryobacteraceae; genus Solibacter. Next base: position 2,843 of record JANYJN010000421.1, on the reverse strand, counting down.
TATATCGTGGGCGGAGCACGAACTACACTCTGGCGAAGCAACCCCGATACAAGACGCACGCACTCCTGCGCTTGACTAAGCCCAAGAATAGAATCCTGCCGAATTGGTGGGGCGGACCCCCTGGTCCGCGCGGGACGCCCCCGTCCCGCTTCCGGCAGAATGCGGTCAGCATCATGCAGGGTGCGATCAGGCCGACGAGGGCGTCGGCCGCGGACCAGAGGGTCCGCCCAGGGGTCCGCCCCACGATATTTGTGCAGGGGACGCCGCCCTGGCTTATTTATGTGACACTGCGCACTTCTGCGGCGCCACAACGCCCCTACAGGTCGATCGCGATCACCTCGTGGTCCATTATCGAGGGAAGCGTCAGCCCGATGCTGCCGTTCGCTTCCTGCACGCGGGGCGTCCCGCCGCTCACCAGCAATTGCACCCTTTTTGCCTTCATGCCATCCGGCAAACGCACGACTACGTTCTGCGGCGGCGTGGGCAGAAACTCGCGCAGCGGACCCTTCATCATCATCGGGTTGGTCAAATTGACTAAATGGACCGTCAGGGACGATGCCTGCGTCCAGACGGTCAAATCCAGCACACCCGGGCCGGTTACGGTGACCGGCGGCGCCTCGTTGGCGGCCCACTCCACGGCATTGCGCAGCAGTTTCCCGTGGTCCACCGAGAGCACTTCCCAGAACGTGCGGTCGATGTCCCACGGGAAGTAAACCACGCGGCCTTTGCCCATTTCCCGAACGTAGGCTTCGGGGATGTCGGTTTTCGGAATCCGCGGGAAGACCTCTTCCATCGGCAGGTCGGGGTAGGAGGGAATCAGCGTGAGCGGCGGGTTGGGGTAGGCGCCGATGGTCTTGGTGTGGACGCGCGACACTCCGTTGATGATGCGGCCGGTATCGTCGAGCCCGGCCAGCAGGGGATGCCTTTTGCCCGTTGCCTGGTCGGCTTCCAAACGCAGGTACGAGTTCTGCATACGCGCATCGATGGCGCCGTCGAACGACGCGCCGAAGAGATCGGCCAGCCCGAAATCCGCGCGGCGCTCGCCCCACTCGTCGTAGAGCGAAGTTTCGTGCGTGGCCACGATACTGCCGCCGCGCTGCACGTAATCGCGGATTTGCGCACACTGCCCGATGGAGAGCGCGGCGATGTTGGGGAAAATCAGGACTTTGAATGGATCGACGTGCGCGGCGTCGAGCAGCCGGTCGTGCACCATCTCGAAGGGGATGCGCGCTTCAATCAGCGCCTGGTAGTAACCGAGCGTATGGTCCTCCACTTTTTGACGCGCCTGCTGGGCGCCGTAGAAATGCGAGGTCTGCTGCGAGTAAACCATGGCGACCCGCGCCAGCGGCCGCACATTTCGCAGATAGCGCTGGTTACGGTGGTGCCACGCGTAGAGGTCTTCCACCACGGGGAGCCAGCGCCGGTCGTTCAGCGACCCGGCAAACTTGGTAAACCACGGGCGCAAGCCGTTGGCGATTCCATCCAGCACCCACAGGCGGATTTCGGGCGCGCTCTGCACCGAATCCTTCCACCGGTACGGCTCTTCCACTCCCACGCTGAAAATGCCGCCGACGGGCTTCGCACCCATGGTGGAGCGGTACTCCTTGCCGTTTTTTCCGTTGGCCCAGGGAGGCGTGACGCCGCTGCGCGCCTGCCGGTCGGCGAACAGGATGGGCGCCAGTTCGCCGACGGTCTTCATGTCGAGATCGGATGTTGCGCCGCCGCCTGAATTGGGAATGTAACGCGCGGCTGGGTTAAGCTTGCGAATCTCGCCGTCCCACAGCCGCCAGAGTTCGAAGAGGCGCGCCTGGCGCCACACCATGTAGGCGCGGCGGCTGGGGTCGCGCGGGTTGAGGGTGCGCGGCAGGTCCATGCCGCTGGCGGCATGAAAGTTCTCCCGGCAATGCTCGCAGTAGCACATGCCCGAGCCCGACCACCGATTGCTGAAGATGCCATCCACCTTATAAAGGCTGACAATCTCCTTCGTCACCGACGTCATAAAATCGAAGTTGTAGGGCCCCAGCGCGCAGGTGATCCACAATTCGGGCATCACCGGGTGGCGGATTTTCTGCCCTTCGGCATTGACCGCGATCCAGTCGGGGTGCCGATCGCAGACGTCCTGGTGCGCGGCATGCGGATCGGTGCGCGCGATCACCACCATGTTCAGCTTGCGGCATCCGGCTACCAGGTCGCCGAACGCGTCGCCCGCGCCCAACCACTGGCTGCGATAGTGCAGCGGAATTTTCGTGGGATAGTACGCCACGCACCCGCCCGCGCTGAGACAGGCGGCATCGGAATGGGTGCGGCGGAAGTAGTCCAGCCAGAAGTTGAGGTCGTATGTGCCGGGGTCGTCTTCGGCCAGCGTCAACTGGGCCCAGCGCATGGGACGGTCGAACCACTCGTCGGCGGGAGCGGGCGCTGGGCTCGCGTCGCCAGCCAGGGCGAGCGCCGTGCCGGCGAAGGCCGAGTGGCGAAGGAAGCTCCGGCGATCGAGCAGCGGGTGTCGGGGGGCCATGCTGCCAGTGTAGAGGCTTTTTTCCGGACACGGGATCGCGCGACCATGTCAGCCGTGCGCCCCCCGGCCGGCTCACTCCAGCGGCGCGTTGTAACCCAATCGCCAGTGGGCGGACAGCTTCGGCAGCCCGCGCGGCGGCACCACCTGCACCGTGATGCGGTGGTACTTCCCGTCGCGCGCCTGGTTTTGCGGCGAATAGCCGAGGATGTAGCGGTTGCGCAATTCGATGCCGATCTTCTTGGCGATATCCGGCAGGTCCTCCGCGTTCGCTTCTAATAGGCGTCCGCCGGTCTGCTCGGAGATCTTGCCGAGCAGGCCTGCTCCGCCA
>JANYJN010000412.1 GCA_025358475.1 Candidatus Solibacter sp. | reverse complement strand
TATCCTTCAAAACCACGGCCTCCGCCTTCCCGGCGTTGACCATCGGCTCCACCGCCAAAACCATCCCTGCCTTCAACCGCGGATTTTCGTTCTTGCGATCCACGTAGTTAGGGACCTGCGGTTCCTCGTGGAGCTGGGTGCCGATACCGTGGCCCACATACTCCCGGACAATCGAAAACCCGTTTCCCTTGACGTGCTTTTCCACCGTACTGGATACGTCGGACAGCCGATTCCCGGGCCGCATTTGATCGATGGCCAGTTCCAGAGATTCCCGCGTCACCTGGATCAACTTGCGCGTCTGCTCGCTGACCTCGCCGATCGGCACCGTAATGGCCGAATCGCCAAAATACCCGTCCAGCTTCACCCCGGTATCGATGGATACGATATCGCCTTTCTTAAGGATCCGTTTCGCATTCGGCATCCCATGGACAATCTCATCGTTCACCGAGGTACACAACACAAACTTGAAAGCCTCGCCAGCCGCCGGCACATAGTAGCCCTTAAATGCGGGCTTCGCCCCGGCATCGGCCATCATCTTTTCGGCGATAACTTCGAGGTCCATCGTACTGACCCCCTCCACCGCCATCTCTTTCAACTTTTGCAGGATCTGCCACACCAGCAGCCCGCTGCGCCGCATCTTTTCCAGTTCGGCGGCCGTTTTTCTAACGATCAAGCTGACTCCATCATGTGGCAAATCTTGCGGTATACCGTCTCCGGCGGATCGTCGCTCGAATCCACCTCAACCACCCGGTGGCCCGATGTCCGGAAGAATTCCAACACCGGCCGCGTCTGCCGGTCATACGCGTCCAAACGCCCGCGAATCACCGCCTCGCTATCGTCATCCCGGATGACTAGCGCCTCCCCGTCCAAATCACACACGCCATCCACCCGCGGAGGGTGAGAGGACACATTGTACAGGGTGCCGCAGCGGGGACACTGGCGGCGTCCGTTCAAACGGGCGATAATTACATTGTAATCTACTGGGAGGTGGATCACCACCTCGCGGATTCCCCGCCCCGCCAGCCACGCCGCCAAGTGCTCTGCCTGGTCCAGCGTCCGCGGATAACCATCCAAAATAAAACCCCGGGCGGCATCGGCTTCACTCAGCCGCTCTTCCACCATCTCGTTCACTACGGAATCGGAAACCAGCGCCCCCGATTGCATGGTGGCCACCATCCCCGTCCCCGCCTCGAAACCCGAACGAACCCGGTCCCTTAGCATATCCCCGGTGGAAATGTGAGGAACCTTCAGGCGCTGGGCCAATAACTTCGCCTGTGTACCTTTACCCGAGCCTGGCGAGCCGAACAGTACGATCGCTTTCACAAGTCAAGACTAGCGGCGCCCTCGAATACGGCCCGACCGCGGCGTAAATCCTTCGTAGTGCCGCATGATGAGCTGTGCTTCGATCTGATTGATCGTATCCATGGCCACGCCGACGACAATCAACAAGGATGTGCCGCCAAAATAGAAGTTCACGCCCAAACCTTCCAGAATGAAGCGGGGCGAAACGCGGTCGATCCAGTTGCCCAACAGCGGCAGATGATTCAACTTGATCCCGGAGATCATAATGTCCGGAATCAGGCACAGGATCGACAGATAAACACCGCCCACCACCGTAATCTTGGTGAGGATGTTGTTCATGTAATCGGCCGTATTCCGGCCGGGGCGGATGCCCGGAATGAAGCCGCCATACTTGCGCATGTTATCCGCCGCTTCATTGGGATTGAAAATGATGGAAACGTAAAAGAAACAGAAGAAGATGATGCCGGCCACGAACAGGCAGTAGTAGAGCGGCTCGCCGTGCTGGATGCTCTTCAGGGTCGCCGAAAGCCAGGCCACATTCTTGACCCACGGCATCTGCGCCAGCGTCTGCGGGAAGGCTAGAATCGAGGACGCAAAGATGACCGGAATCACGCCGCCCGCGTTGACTTTGAGCGGCATATGGGTCGATTGCCCGCCCATTACGCGGCGGCCCACCACTCGTTTGGCGTACTGCACCGGTATCCGGCGCTCGCCGCGCTCCACCAGGACGATGAAAGCCACCACCGCAATCATCATGGTAATTAACATGATCAGCGTGATGGCGCCCCAATCATGGATGGTAAACACGTGCTGATAAATATTGCCGATAGCGCCCGGCAACCCCACCACGATACCCGTGAAAATGATCAGCGACATGCCGTTGCCGATGCCGCGCTCGCTGATCTGCTCGCCCAGCCACATGATGAACGCGGTGCCGGTGGTAAGGGAGATGATGGTCAGGAAAACAAACCCGATGCCCGGGTGGATCACAACGCCGCTCATGCCCGCGCTTTGCAGGCCCTGCGCGATGCCGAAGGATTGCAGAATCGAAAGGATGATGGTCAGGTAGCGGGTCCACTGCGTGATCTTGCGGCGGCCCAGTTCGCCTTCCTTCTGTAGCTTTTCCAGGGTGGGAACCACCACGGTGAGCAATTGCAGAATGATCGACGCCGTAATGTACGGCATGATGCCTAACGCAAATACCGAAAGACGCTTGATGTTGCCGCCCGCGAACAGGTCGAAGAAGCCGAAGATCGAGCCCGCATTCGAGCTCATGAACTCTTCCCATTTAATAATGTTGATGCCAGGCGTGGGGATGTGGCCGCCCAAACGATACACCGCCAGCATAGCCAGCGCGAACATCAGCCGCTTGCGGAGATCCGGTACCCGGAATATGTTCGCGAACGCTTCAAATAGCTTGTTCATCGTACCCTTCGATTTCCACCGCTATTCGCTCTTAGCGCCAATCACCTGCGCCGTCCCGCCGGACGCCTGGATCTTCTCCAGAGCCGACTTGGAAAAGTGGTGGGCTTCCACCGTAATCTTGCGCGTCAAGACGCCGGTGCCAAGAATCTTCAGGCCATCGTGCACCTTGTGGATCACGCCCGCCCCTAGCAGGCTGTCCACGGTGAACGTGTCGCCTTCCAATTCCTCCAGCTTGCCAAGATTGACAATCGCGAACTGCTTCTTGAAGATATTGGTAAATCCGCGTTTGGGAAGCCGCCGATGCAACGGCATCTGGCCGCCTTCAAACCCGCGCTTCTGGCTGAAGCCGGTGCCCGCGCGCTGGCCCTTAGAGCCGCGCGTCGAGGTCTTACCGTGCCCCGAGCCCATGCCCCGGCCGATCCGCTTTCGGGCCTTCACCTGGCCGGCGGGAGGTTTTAATCCGCTGAGATTCATATCTGTCTCCTTACTCAACCACTTGCAGCAGGTGCGGAACTTTCTTGACCATGCCGCGGAAGCCCGGCGTATCCGGACGCTCTACCACCTGATTCAACTTGCGCAAACCCAGGCCCCGCACCACGCGCCGCTGCTTCTCGGGAGTCGAGTTCGTGCTGCGGTAAAGTTTAATCTTGATCGTGCCTTCCATTAGAACTTCCCTTCTACAGCTTGTCGATCGCCAGACCGCGCATTTCAGCCACGGTGTTCTTGTCGCGAAGCGATTCAAGCGCCACGATGGTCGCCTTCACCACGTTGTGCGGATTGCGCCGGCCGATGGATTTCGTCAGCACGTTGGGTACACCGCACGCCGTGATCACCGCGCGCACCGCGCCGCCCGCGATCACGCCGGTTCCGGCCTGGGCCGGCTTCAGCAGCACCTGACTAGAGGCGTACTGTCCGAGCACCCGGTGGGCGATCGTGGTTTCCAATACGTTGACCTTGCGCAGATTCTTCTTGGCGGCTTCGATTCCCTTGCGGATCGCGCTCGGCACTTCCTTCGCCTTGCCGACCCCGTAGCCCACCACCTTCGCCTGCGGATCGCCAATTACCACCAGCGCCGAGAAGCTCAGGTTCTTGCCGCCCTTCACCACTTTCGTGACGCGGTTGATTGCCACCACCTGCTCTTTGAGATTTAGCGTCGCCGGGTCGATGCGTTTCACTATCGTAGCCATGAATTAAAACTCCAGTCCAGCTTCGCGCGCCGCATCCGCCAGCGCCTTAACGCGCCCGTGATACTGATAGCCGCCGCGATCGAAGACCACGCTCTTAATGCCCTTTTCCTTTGCCCGCTCCGCCACCAGCTTGCCAATTGCCTTGGCCGCCGCCACGTTGCCGCCCTTCGGCTTCCCGCTCTTGTCGCCCTTATCGACCTTATCCACGGTCGAGGCCGACACCACCGTGGCGCCGGCCACGTCGTCGATGACCTGCGCGTAGATGTGCGCCTCGCTGCGGAACACCGCCAGGCGTGGCCGTGCCGCGGTCCCCGACAGCTTGCGCCGGATGCGCTTATGTATGCGGCTGCGGATTGTGTTCTTTTCAGGCTTTTTGATCATTTGGCACTCGCCCCGGTCTTGCCGACCTTCTTGCGCAGCGCTTCGCCTGTGTACCGGACACCCTTGTTCTTATAGGGATCCGGCTTGCGGAGCGCCCGCATGTTCGCCGCCACCTGGCCCAGCAACTGGCGGTCATGCCCGCTCAGCACCAGGTGCGTCTGTTTCTCGATCTTCAGCTCCACGCCGTCGGGCAGCATCATCTCGATGGGATGAGAGTAGCCCAGCGTGAACGTCACGATCCT
>JANYJN010000358.1 GCA_025358475.1 Candidatus Solibacter sp. | reverse complement strand
ACCGCGGCGGTATTCGAACTTGTCGGCGGCGCGCATGAGGCCGATATTGCCCTCCTGGATCAAGTCGAGGAGGTGAAGTCCGCGGTTCACGTATTTCTTGGCAACGGAGACGACCAGGCGGAGGTTGGCCTCTACCAAGTCCTTTTTGGCCCGCTCGGCTTCAGCTTCGCCATGACGGATTACAGTCATGCTGTGCTTGAGTTCGGGCAGGGTGGCGCCGGCGGCGGCTTCGCGCTTCTTGATTTCGCGCTTCAACTCCCGCAGGCGGAGTTGCTGGGTGGGGTTAGCCCGTACTTCGAGGCGCTTGATTTCGCCGTCGAGGTGGCTGATTTCATCCACCGCACGTTCGATTTCGCGGGCGAATTCCTTCCACTTGATGAGGCGGAAGGGGGCTCGGCGGATGGCCAGTGAGGTTTCCACCTTGGCGCGGCTGAGCTTGGCGTAGAGACGTTTGCGTGGTTTCTTACCGGCCCCCGGGGTGGTTTCCACCTTGTCTTCCAACTGCTGTAACTTCTTGTGCAGAAGCGTGATATCGGCGAAGTGCTTGGCGGCTTCGCTGCGCACTTGGAGATCCGCCGGGGAGCCTTCCTCGACGTCCCCAAGATCCACTATGCTTTCGATCTCAATCATGGCCTTCTTCAATTGCTCGGCCACATCCACAACCACGCGCTGTACCAGGGCGGAACGGCTGATCGCCTTCTGCATGCGCAGCTTACCGCGTTCCATGCGGCGCGCCAAATCGACTTCGCCTTCGCGAGTCAGGAGGGGAACGGCACCCATCTCGCGCAGGTATACACGGACAGGGTCGTCCGTGTAGATAGATTCTTCCACCGGGGCGGGGTGCAAAAAATCGGCTTCATGAGCAGCTTCCGGATCGAAAAATTTGGGGTCTTCTTCGAAATTAAGGCCCAAGCCCTCGGGATTCTCCGCTAAAAACTGATCTTCGAATTGATCCACTTAAGACTCACCTCCCCCCATGGGCACACGACGTACTCAGATCGGATGTCAGGGAATGGGGTTCTAACTGAAAAAAAAACGGCTTGCGCTTGCTGGTACAAAGCCGAAGTGTAGACAACAAAGGGTGAATTCAGGGTTCGGCTCTCATCTGATGGTAGCATCATTCGGCAGCAAAGTTAAAGCTCTACTTTTAAAGATGTCTTAAAATCGTTTAGGTTACAAGGAATCTTGCAAGCGGATCGTGGCTGCCTCCGGCGCCGCCCGCTGGCAAATGCTACGGCATTTTCTGCCGCATAAGATGCATCAGTTCGTTGAAGAATGCCTGCTCATCCTGAAAATCCCGGTAGACCGACGCGAATCGTACATAAGCGATCTTGTCGAGTTCGCGGAGATTCTCCATTAGAAATTCTCCTATATTTATAGTAGATATTTCCCGATCCGGCGAATCACTGACCTTGGATTCCACACGGTTGACCAGCTCGGAGAGCCGCGCCATGCTCACTGGACGCTTTTCGCACGCCTTTAACAGGCCGCCGAGCACCTTCTGGCGGTCAAATTTCTCGCGCCGGCCATCCTTCTTGATCACCATGTACGGGACTTCGTCAATTCGCTCGTACGTAGTGTAACGGCGAGTGCATTCCAGGCATTCCCGGCGGCGGCGAATGGCTTCGCCTTCCTTGCTTTCGCGGGAATCGACTACCTTATCGTGCAAATGATTGCAGAATGGACACTTCATTCGGACACTCCCCGGCCAATCCGTTTCAGGCTGCGCCAGTCCAAGCCCTCTTTCAGGGCGATGAACAGGCCCAGCGGCACAACTGCTACAAATGTAATAGCCCAGAGAAACACGGCGAATGCCGAGGCCAGCTCCAAGCGAACGCCAAACAGTTCGGTGAGCACCAGGACAGAAACCACCTGCATGCCGCCCCCCACACCAGGAATCTGGACCACCGAACCAAACGACAGAAAGCCCATTAATATCAATACATCAACCAGGCCCAGGTTGACAATTCCGGCGAAGGATTGCGCCAGGCACCAGTAGCACAGGCAGATGAGCACCCATTCCAGCACCGAATAGGCGAGGACCAGGAACAGGCCTGCGTCGCTGCGCATGGACTCCACGCCATGAAAGAGCGCGTTGACGATTTTGGCGAGGCCCGCCGAGCGTTTTTCCGGCAGGTGGCGCAGGGCACGGAGCAGGAGGAGCCGCAGGGGTTCGGAGAAGTGACGCAGGGAGAGTAGGACCAGCAGAATCGCCACCGCGAGCGTGCCGCCAACCTTGCCACCGGCGGCCAGCACCCAGGTCAATTTCTCCCCTACATGCAAGCCGGAGCTCCGCACCCGGGTCAGGGCGAAGGCGAAGAGCAGCAGGGCCATCAGCAGATCGAAGATCCGCTCCAAAACCCATGCGGCGAACTGGGAGGTCACCGGAACCTGTTCCTTGCGGGCAATCAGGAAGGGGCGCACAAACTCGCCAGGGCGGCCAAACAGGGTGATGGCGGTGAAGCCGACCACGGTGGCGGAGAGCAGGTTGCGCATGGAGGGATGGGGCTTCAGCGGTTTGAGAAAGACGGCCCAGCGCAAGGCCCGCCCCCAATAAGTGCCGAGAATTGGAATGAGCGAGGCTGCAACCCACCACCAGTTGACATGGGCGAAGGTGCCGGCAGCCAGCTTCCAATCGAAGGCGGGGGCGCCGAACCGCCGGGTGCGGAGCAGCCAGAGAGCGAGCGCCGCGATGAGCAGAAGGGCGGCAATCCATTTCCACTTCGTCCGATGAGTCCAAATTGGGCGTTGAATCGAGTTTTCTCCGTTTTTCGAAGATGGGAGGGGAATCACCCCACCCCTACTGGGCTAGCATACCGGAAAAATTGAACCTATCATGGGAATGCCTCGTTTCTTGTTATGGAAGACGAGAGCCATGGCAACCGCGACGCTAGCTTGGGAGCAATTTGGAGGAGACACCTTGAGCGGTAGGGTTGCCGACCCGGTGCTAAATGTTTCCGGAGGCCGAAAGCTGATCGATAGCCTGGACCAACCCCTCGTTTCACGCTGCCTGGACGGCGATGAAAGCGCCTGGGAAGACCTTGTCCGGCAGCATACGCGGCAGGTATACGGCCTGTGCTTCCGTTTTACGAACAGCGCACAGGAAGCGCAGGATCTGACGCAGGATGTGTTCCTGCGGGTTTTCAAAACGATCAAGAGCTTCCGCAGCGCGGAGGGCAGTTTTCACACCTGGCTGGCGCGGGTGACGCGGAACCTTTTGATCGACCATTACCGGCGCACCCGCCAGGAACGGGTGACGGATTCGATCGAGGAACAGCTTCCGATGCTGGAACAGGCGGGTGGGGCGGCGCATCCGGACCAGGCATTGGCGGGGCGGGAAGCCAGCGAGATACTGCAGGCGACGCTGCAGAAGCTCTCGCCCGATTTGCGCGAAGCGGTAATTTTGCGGGATTTGCAGGAAATGGAATACCGGGAGATTGCGGAAGTACTCGACATCCCCGAAGGCACGGTGAAAAGCAGGATCAACCGCGGACGGGCGGAACTGGCTCGTCTGTTGCGAAGGCAGAAGTTGGTGGTATGAACTGCGCAGAACTGGAAGAACTGATCTGCGATTACCTGGACGGCACGCTCACGGCGGCCCGCAAGGCCGAAGTGGAGCGCCATCTGGAAGCCTGTCCGGCGTGCGCCGAAGTGGCGCGGGACTCAGCCGCGGCGGTGGCGTTCATGGAGCGGGCCGCGGATGTGGAACCGCCGCCGGAACTGGTCACCCGCATCCTGTTTGACGCTCCGTGGACCCGCAAGGCGCCGGCGAAAGGCCGGGGCTGGTTGCTCGACACGCTGGGCAAGTTGCTGGCGCCGGTGGTGCAGCCGAGATTCGTAATGGGGATGGCGATGACGATTCTTTCGTTCTCGATTCTCTCGCGCTTCGTGCCCATGCAGCAGTTGAGGGCGGCGGATCTGCGGCCAAGCGAAGTCTGGGCATCGCTGGACGACCGGGCGCACCGCGCCTGGGCGCGTAGCGTGAAGTATTACGAAAACCTGAAAGTGGTTTACCAGATCCAGACGCTGCTGAGGGACTGGCAGCAACAGGCGGAAGACCAGAAAGCGGCCCAACCTTCGGAGCAGAAGGCGGACGACCGGAAGCTGCCCGTCAGAGTATTAAACCCAGCATTGAACCCAGCATTAAGCCCAGAGGGAGCACCCGCATCAAACCCGTCATCTGGGGCATCGCATGGAAATGAGCACGTTGAGGGACTAAAATGAACTGCCAAAATCATCCAGAAGTGCCGGCCACGGCATATTGCCGCAGTTGCGGCAAGCCGGTATGCGAGCAGTGCCGTCGCGACGCCTTCGGCACCGTATACTGCGAAGAGCACGCTCCGGCCCCGGCCGCGCGCGCCGCGGAGCCTTCGGGGTTCAGCGCACCGCCGCCACCTCCGCCGTTCGCCGCTGCCCCGCCGTTTGCGGGCCCACCTCCCGTGGCCGCCCCTCCCGCCATGGGCTACGTGTACGCCGATGTCTCCCCTGGCCTCGCGCTTTTCCTCGGCATGATCCCGGGCGTAGGCGCAATTTACAACGGGCAATACGCCAAGGGCATGGTGCACGCCATTATCTGGGGCGTGCTGATGAGCATCGCGGACTCACGCGCCGCGCACGGACTGGAGCCGGTGTTCGTGATGACGGTGGTGGCCTGGATGGCCTACATGGCCTTCGAGGCGTATCACACGGCGCGCAAACGCCGCATGGGCGAAGCGGTGGACGAATATTCCAGCCTGGTCAGCTTAAGCGGCCGCAGCGATCAGATTCCGGTGGCCGCGGTGGTGCTGATTATTCTGGGCATTCTGCTGCTGCTGCACACGCTCGATCTGCTGGATTTCGACCGGGTCGTGCGCTTCTGGCCGGTGCTGTTGATTGCCGCCGGGGTGTATCTTCTTTACGGACGATTTGCGGGCCGCGAAGTGGCGGCCGGGGGGGCGCGCAATGAGCGGCAGTGAAAGGCGCACCGACTCCTCCATCGCGGGCGACATCCGCGAGCAGGTGGACCGGGACATACGCCGCAAGATGCGGCGCGGCGATCCATCCATCGTGCGCGCTATCCGCGGCCCCATCACGCTGATCACGGTGGGTGTGCTGTTCGCGCTGAATAATTTCACGCCATACAGCTTCGATAAGACGTGGCCGGTGCTGTTGATAGTGTTCGGACTTTTGAGCCTGCTGAGGCGCGGCATGGAGCCGGTTCTGCCGCCACCTCCGCCGGTGCAGCCGTATCCGCCGCCGGTGTACGCGTATCCGGCGCAGGGCGGCACACAGGGTGGCGCACAGGGCAACTACGCACAGAGCACGTATGCGCAACCGCCGCCTGCCAAGGGCGGATTCGGCGGCAGTGCGCCGCCGCGGGCCGCCGATGCGGGGCAGACTCCGCCTCCGCCTTCCCCGCCCCCGCCCCCGCCAGGAGACACGGTATGAGACGATCATTTTCCGGACCACTGCTACTGCTTGCCATCGGCGCATTCTTCCTGTGGCGGAACCTGCACCCCGAGGCTCCGGTGTTCGACCTGCTGGCACAGTATTGGCCGTTCGTGTTGATCGCCTGGGGCCTGTTGCGGCTGGTGGAAGGGCTGATCTGGCATCGCGAAGGCGTGCGCGGCAGTTTCTCGGGCGGCGAGATCGTGCTGGTGATCCTGATCTGCATTGCGGGCAGCGGCATCTGGCAGGCGCGCGAGCATGGAGTGCGCTTCATGCGCAGCGGGCTGGATTTCTGGGGGCAAGAGTACGAATTCCCGGTGTCGGCTACCACCAGCGCGGCCGGCATGAAGCGCATCGTCTTCGAGAATCCGCGCGGCAACATCAAAGTGACGGGCGGCGATTCGAACGACGTGACGGTGAGCGGGCGTAAGCTGATCAACGCCTACCGGCGCGAGGATGCCGACCGCACCAACGGGGAAACTCCGTTGGAGATTATCCCGCAGGGCGACCGTCTGGTGGTGCGCACCAATCAGGATCGCGTGAGGAGCAATCAGCGCATGGCCGACGATTTGGAAGTGACCGTGCCCCGCGGCCTGGCGGTGGAATCGCACGGCGGCGCGGGCGACTACGAGGTAGGCGACGTGCAAGGCGACGTGGAGATCAACAGCAACCGCGGCGACGTGCGGCTTTCCAAGGTGGCCGGCAATGTGCGCCTGGACGTGAGCCGCAGCGACCTGATTCGCGCCGTGGACGTGAAGGGACGGATGGATCTGCAAGGCCGGGGAAGCGACGTGGAGTTGGAGAACATCGCCGGGCAGGTGACCATCAACGGCAGTTTCAGCGGCACGCTGGGCTTCAAGAACCTGGCCAAGCCGCTCCACTTCGAAGGCACGCACGGCACGGAATTGAGCGCCCAGGCGGTGCCCGGGCAGATCAACATGGACCTGGGTGGATTCACCGCCACCGGGATAGTGGGCCCGATCCGCCTGGTGAGCCGTGCCCGCGACATCAAGCTGGAGCAGTTCACGCAGTCGGTGGAACTGGAGACGGAGCGCGGCGATATCGAGATGACGCCGGGCAAACTGCCGCTGGCGGCGATTGAAGCGCGCTCGGGCTCGGGAAAAATCGAACTGCTGCTGCCGGAGAAGGCGGCCTTCCAACTGGAAGCAACGGCGGAGCGGGGAGACGCGGTCAACGATTTCGGCCCGCAGATCCAGAAGCAAACGGAAGGGCGCAGCGCGACCCTGAAGGGCAAGGTGGGCGACGGTCCGAACATCAAGCTGACGGCCAATCGCGGATGGATCTCGGTGCGCAAGGAAGGCACGGCGCCGAGCGAGGTGCTGCCCGACTCGCCAAGCGACGGAGGTCCGCGCCCGCCCACTCCGCCCAGGCCCCCCAAGCTTCCCATGCCTCCCAGAGACCTGCGGGGTAGCGAAATCAAGATGTGAGTGGCGAGGGTAAACGGCCAGTGAGATCCAAATCGGTTGGACCTGCACTGGCCGTTCTGTTTCTGGTCAACGTCCTGAACTATTACGATCGCCAGACGCTGGCCGCGATCCCTGGAACCGCTGGAAGCGTCGCGCGGTGGGGCTGCACGACGCGATGTCCGTGATCCCGGCGCGGGCCGTTGTGCGGTTGATGGCGGGGCGGCGGCCAACTGAAGGGCTATGATGCTTCCCGTTCGAGACCCAGTTTCACTTTCCCGTCGGGGAAAACGGCGTACATTTCCAGCCGTCCGCCCATCGCTTCAACAAAGTTCTCTAGCGTACTGAGGTAGATATCCGCGCGTTGCTCCAATTGCGAAACCGCCGCCTGCGACATGTCAAGAGTCTTGGCGAGTTGTTGCTGCGTCAGGTGACGGGCGGCGCGCAGTTCGTGCAGCGGCATCTCTCTCAGATCCTGATCGGCGAGGCGTCGAGCTTCGGCCCGAGCCGCCGGGGGCATCTTCGCACGAAGTTCACTGAACTTGGTTGTCTTTGGCATCGTCTTCCTCCTCGATCTCGGAAAGGTAGTTGTCGTAAAGTCGATCTGCCAGCGGTACGTTTTTCTCATACCAGTGGTCATCGCCGGTTTTGTCGCCACCCAGTAGCAGAAGCGCCACGCGGCGAGGGTCGAAAATGTAGAGCACCCGGTAGGGGTGCCCCTTGTGTTGCACGCGCAGCTGGCGCATAGCGGAATGGCGCGAGCCCTTTATCCCGCTGCTGAAGGGAAAGGGGAGATGGGGGCCATGCTCCTCCAGGAGCAAAACGGCCCTCTCGACCGATATGTGCTCGGCTTCGGTGAGTCCGTTCCACCAGCCTTTGAATTCATCCGTAACTTCGACGTCCCACGCCACAGTCAAATTATAACGCGAAGCTAATATAAGCCAAAAGTTATAACATGAAAGATAACGGTCACCACGGCACCAGCGACCGTGCCCCCGCTATCATTGGTGCAAGGCGTTCAAAATCGAACTGCTGCTGCCGGAGAAGGCGGCCTTCCAACTGGAGGCAACGGCGGACCGGGGAGACGCGGTCAACGATTTCGGCCCGCAGATCTAGAAGAAAACGGAAGGGCGACGGTCCGAACATCAAGTTGACGGCCAATCGCGGATGGATCTCGGTGCGCAAGGAAGGCACGGCGCCGAGCGAGGTACTGCCCGACACGCCGGGCGACGGAGGTCCGCGCCCGCCCACGCCGCCGAAGCCCCCCAAGCCTCCCAAAGACTTGCGGGATAGCGAAATCAAGATGTGATGTGGTAGGGTAAACGGCCAGTGAGATCCAAATCGGTTGGACCTGCACTGGCCGTGTTGTTTCTGGTCAACGTCCTGAACTATTACGATCGCCAGACGCTGGCCGCGATCCTGGAACCGCTGCGCCACGAGTTCTCGCTTTCCGACACCCAACTGGGCGGACTGTTCACGCTGTTCACGGTGGTGTTCGCGCTGGCCGGGTTGCCCCTGGGAAAACTGGCCGACACGCGCAGCCGGCGCGGGCTGCTGGCGGCTGGCATCGCGGTCTGGACCGGGTTGACCGGCATGGCGGGGCTGGCCACCAGCTACGCCCTGCTGCTGATGACGCGGTTGGGCGTGGGGATTGGCGAAGCGGTGTGCACGCCGGCGGCGGTCAGTTGGATCGGCGACCTGGTCCCGGCGACACGCCGGGCGCGCGCCATGGCGGGCTTCATGATGGCGGTCCCGGTGGGCATCATGCTGAGTTCCGCGATCGGCGGAGGGGTCGCGCAGGCTTACGGCTGGCGCATGGCGCTCGCGGTGGCCGCTCTCCCCGGCCTGGTGTTGGTGCCGGCGGTGCTGTGGCTGCGCGAACCCGAGCGCCCGCGCCCGCCGGCCGGGGGTGAGAGCGCGGTGGTGCTGCCCGCCGTGTTCTGCGCCGTGTTTTGGTGGATCGCGGTTTCGGGGGCGGTGGTCAACTTCGCGCTCTACAGCTTCTCCACGTTCCTGCCGGCGTTTCTGACGCGCTATCACGGCATGACCGTGGCCCAGGCGGGCATCTGGACCGGCGTCGGATCCGGAGTGTCGGGCATACTGGGCGCGGGGGCGGCGGGTTTGCTGGGCGATCGGGTGAAGAATCGCCTGTGGCTCGCGGCCGGCGCCTCGCTTGTGGCGGCGGCTCCGGTCTACGCCGCGCTGCGCATGCCGGCGGGCAGCGGCAGAGGCGCGGTATGCCTCGCGATGATCGGCTATGGCCTGCTGCAAACGTACTATGGGCTGGTGTATGCGGCCATTCAGGACGTGGCCGGGCCCGCTATGCGCGGACGCGCGATGGCAGTCTATTTCGTGGTGACGTATCTGGGCGGGGCGTCGTGGGGCCCGCTGCTGACCGGCCGGCTGAGCGATTTTCTGGCGCGGCGGTCGGGGCTGGCCCCGGAAGCGTCGCGCGCGGTGGGGTTGCACGACGCGATGTACGTGATTCCGGCGCTGGCGGTGGTGCTGGCGGCGGTGCTGTGGGTGGCGGGGCGGCGGCAAGCGGCGACTACACCGGAGGAAGGTACGTCCGGGTCCGCTTGGAATGGATTGCTTTAAAGGCGTCGCTCCCGTCTCAGCCCAAACGGATTGGCGGGTATTTAATTGCCTCCCTGGAGGGAACTGAAGCTTCTCTCGACCGCCCATCGCCGAAGCGCCACCGCTGCAATTTTCAACGACTTGAGGAAATCTAAGTAGTTGAATCTGTGGGGCTTCTGCCGCTATTGCGCCATTCGCCGCTACTTTTACCGATCACATTTACCGCAACTTACTGAGACATCAAACATTCGACTCTGGCAGGGGAATTGCACTCGGTAAGACTTCTATGCTGACGTATGTGGGAGCGCCTCAACTGCCCTCCGACGATAAACGATGGAAAATCGTCGAGGCCACGGCACGCCGTCACGGGCGCGAACCGCACGCTCTCATCGAAACCCTGCACACCGTTCAGGAGTGCTTCGG
>JANYJN010000351.1 GCA_025358475.1 Candidatus Solibacter sp. | reverse complement strand
GCCTCGTCGAGAAGCTGCCGCATTGAGACTAATGGCATGTGAGGTTTCTCTCCTTTGGATTAGAATTGCGTGAAATGGTGTCGCGAACTCTTTAATTTCCAAGCTAACATGATTGCGCGAGGGCGGGCAACGCGCGTACCTTAGTGTGGTGGCCTTAGATCCTCTTGCCGGCAAAAGCCCGGCGCCCTCAATGCTGGTGGACGTCCCACGTCTGATTACCGCCTACTATAGCCTCGCGCCGGATGCGCCCGTCAGTTTCGGAACGTCCGGGCATCGCGGCTCCTCGTTCGATGGGTCCTTCAACGAAGGCCACATCCTGGCGATCACCCAGGCGATCTGCGAGTACCGCGCGGTTAATGGCGCCGAAGGCCCGGTTTTCCTCGCTAAGGACACCCATGGCCTCTCCGAACCCGCCTTCGTGAGCGCGCTCGAAGTGCTGGCCGCCAACAACGTGGAGGTCATGGTGGACGATGTGCTCGGCTACACGCCCACGCCCGTGCTCTCCCATGCGGTCCTCACGTACAACCACGGCCGCACCGCAAGCTTCGCCGACGGCATCGTGATCACGCCCTCGCACAACCCGCCGGACGATGGTGGGTTTAAGTACAATCCGCCCAATGGCGGTCCGGCAGAGACCGGCGCGACCGGGTGGATTCAGGATCGCGCCAACCAGATTCTCGCCGCCGCGCTGCGCGATGTGCGCCGCGTGCCTTACCCGCGGGCACTGGCGGCTGCCACCACCCACCGCTACGATTACGTCACCGCCTACGTCAACGATCTCGCCGCCACTCTCGACATGGACGCTATCCGCGACGCGCGCTTGAACCTCTGCGCCGACCCGCTGGGCGGCGCCGGTATCGCCTATTGGGCGCGCATCGCGGAGCGCTACGGCCTCAACCTCACCATCCAGAACGATCACGCCGACCCCACCTTCCGCTTCATGAGCGTCGATTGGGACGGCAAGATCCGCATGGATTGCTCTTCGCCTTACGCCATGGCCGGCCTGATCGCGCTCAAGGACAAGTTCGACCTCGCCTTTGCCTGCGATACCGACCATGATCGCCACGGCATCGTCACCCGCAGCGCCGGCCTGATGAATCCAAATCAATACCTGTCGGCCGCCATTTCTTATCTTTTCGCCCATCGCCCCGGCTGGCGGCAGGATGCCGGCATCGGCAAGACGCTGGTCTCTAGCAGCATGATCGATCGCATCGCCGCGCACCTGGGCCGCCGCCTGGTGGAAGTGCCGGTCGGCTTCAAGTGGTTTGTGGATGGATTGTTCGATGGCTCGCTCGGTTTCGCCGGCGAAGAGAGCGCGGGCGCGAGCTTCCTGCGGCGCGACGGCACGGTGTGGACCACCGACAAAGACGGCATCGTCATGGGACTGCTGGCGGCGGAGACGATGGCCCGCACCGGCAAGGATCCGGGCGAGATTTACCATGCGCTGACGGAGGAATTCGGCGTGCCGGTCTACCAGCGCATCGATGCCCCGGCAACCCCGGAGCAAAAGGCACTACTCGCCAAACTCTCACCGGACCAGGTCACCGCCACCGAACTCGCCGGCGACCCTATCCTGTCCAAGGTGAACACCGCGTCCGGCAACGGAGCCCTGATCGGCGGATTGAAAGTGTCCACCGCGAAAGGATGGTTCGCGGCCCGTCCCTCCGGCACGGAAAACGTCTACAAGCTCTACGCGGAGAGCTTCGTGGGCGAGGACCACCTGCACGCCATCCAGAGCGCCGCGCAGGAACTGCTGGCGCGCGTTTTTGTGGCATAAGGAATTCCCTCCACTCGTGGGGCATCCAATCCTGGCTGCCGCCGGCTTGTGGCCGGCGCGGAGAGCCCGAAGGGCGACAGACAGTAGCCCACGGCGTACAGCCGTGGGTAGCAGGCGGGCGGCGTTTGCCAGCCCCGGAACGGGGCGTCAGCAGGACCGCCACGTCGCTTCTTCCGCCCCGTCCCGGGGCTTAGGCGTGACCGTCTTTCTCCCAGTGCTCGCGCACTGGGCTACTATCTTGCGCCCTGCGGGCTTGACCGCATCAAAATCGTCGCGGCGCGCGAGGAAACGAATAGAGCCCGGACCCAACAACCCGGCGTGCTAACTTCGGAGTAGTGCCTCCGAAGCTGACGACTGAAGACATAGAAAAGCGATCCGCCGCGCTCAGTTCGCTGCTGGCCGCGGTCGCGCTCACCACGATGAAAACCATCGTGGGCTTGCTGACCGGCAGCCTCGGCATCCTGGCCGAGGCGGCGCACTCGGGGCTGGACCTGGTGGCCGCACTGATGACCTACATCGCGGTGCGCATCTCCGGCAAGCCGGCTGACCGCACGCATCTCTACGGGCACGGCAAGGTCGAGAACCTCTCCGCGCTGATCGAAACCATGCTGCTGCTCGTCACCTGCGGCTGGATCATCCGGGAGGCCCTACATCGTCTTTTCCTCCACAAGGTGGAGGTGGAGGTGACTATTTGGAGCTTCGGCGTGATGGCCATTTCGATTGTCATCGATTACTCACGCTCCCGCATGCTGGCGCGCACGGCAAAGAAGTACAACAGCCAGGCGCTGGAGGCCGACGCCCTGCACTTTGAGACCGACGTGTGGAGTTCGGCGGTGGTGATTGTGGGTCTGGCCTGCGTCAAGTTGGGCGAATGGGCGCCGCCCCTCGGCGGGCTGCGCGATGCCGATGCGGTGGCCGCGCTGGGCGTCTCCGTCCTGGTGATCTGGGTGTGCTGGCAACTGGGCCGGCGCACCGTCGATGCGCTGCTGGATTCGGCCCCCGTCGGCATGGAAGAACGCATTCTGGCCGCCGTGTCGCAGGTCCCCGGTGTGCGGGACTGCCACAACATTCGCGTGCGCTACTCCGGCCCCGTTCTGTTCCTCGACCTGCACGTGCTGGTGGACGGCCGGCAGAGTCTCTTCGAGGCGCACGCGCTCACCGAAACCATCGAAGGCGTGATCCAGCAGATCGTCCCCCACGCCGACGTCACGGTGCATCCCGAACCGTACTGACGCGTCTTCCGTGGCACGGGGCCGCCTCCAGCTTGCATAACTTGGCAGTTGCCGCCGTGGTGCACGCACTCCTGCGTGCCGCGTCGAGTCTCTACTGGACGCCTCCGCGCCCTAGGGCAGCGGGCGGCGCGCAGGAGTGCGTGCGCCACTCTACCAGTTAGCCATTGTAGGTTTATTCCTGCGATGGCCCTTAGTTCGAATCCATCTCGTAGCCTACGGTCTGCCCCGTCGATGGCGCGGTGATCTGTAGGATGACCGTCTTCTTTCCCGCTGGAAGCGTGTAAGCGGGAAGCTGCAGCGTGATCTGATCCAGTCCCGGATATTGCGGCTGCACGCCGGCGTACAGAACCTTCACCGTTTGCCCCTGCACCAGGATCTGAATCGCCTCCACCGCCGCCGAAGTGGTCTTGGGCGCCGCGCCCTCCGCAAAAGTCTGCGACTTGCGGCCCAACCCCGTCAGGTACAGCGCGATGGTGTCGCCTGGCCGCAAGGGCCGCGTACTTCCCGCCAGGCCGCCATCGCCATACTGCGCCACCAGTTTGATGGCCGAGCCATCCGACCGCTCCACAAACGCCATCGCCACCCGGTCCACCGTGAATGGGGACGCCAGGCTCTGCGCCGCCAATTGCTTGTAGCCGGTATCGGTGTAGCGCTGCACCACCATTTGATGCGCTCCCACGCCCAGGGTTTGCGGCAGGACCGCGTTGATTTGCGTTGCCGAGCCGTAATACAGCCGGATATTCACCCCATCCACCTGTATGATGCACGCGCTGATCCTGTCCGGCAGCGTGGGATTCGCGCTAGCCGCGTCGGCGCACAGGTTCGTCCCATACAGCGTGACAATCTCGCCCGCCGCCAGGCTGGCAGGCGCCGCCTGCAGGACGCCGGCGAAGGCTGGGCCCAGGCCGCCGATCCGCGGCAGCGGCCAGGCCGTGAAATTCGCCGTCGGGTTGGTGGCCGGGTTGGTGAACGTCTGGCTCGCCGGTACGAAGCTGTGCCCGTCCAGCTTGGGCGTCACCGTGTAAGTGCCGGTGGAGTTGAGATTCCCCACGGAGTAGTTCCCGCCCGCATCGGTGGTGACTTGCAGCGTTACCGCCCCGGTCAACGAAACGGTCACGCCGGCAACCGCCGCCCCGCTCGCCGTACGCAACGTCACCTGCCCCACGATGGTGGCCGCGCCCGCCTGCGCTACCGTCACGCTCTGGCCGCCAACCAGGATGATGGCCGACCGCGGCATGTCCGGGTTAGCCGCCACCGCCAGGTTTACCACGGACGGGCCCGTGCCGAATGGGTCGCCGTCGACGCCCATCCAGTTTGGCAGAGCTTCCACCGCCCACGGGCAGGATGCGCCCGTGCTGAGATTCACCGTCACGGTGCCGCCCGTACTGGCGACTTGCATGGTGGTTGGCGTGGGCGCGATGGCGCACGCGGTTCCGGCGGGAGAGAGCACGCGCACGCGGTGGCCCGCCGGGTCCGCTACATAAACGTTGCCCGCCGCATCCACAGCCACGCCCTGCGGCCCGGAAAGTCCGGCGATGGTCGCGATCTTCCCCTTGGAAACCTTGAGCACGCGGTAGCTGTCGGTCAGGTAGAAGTCTCCCGACGGGTCCGCCGCCACACCGGTGGGGCTGGACAGCATGGCGCTGGTGGCACTGCCGCCGGAACCGCTGGCGCCGTAGTTCCCGTTGCCCGCTACCGTGGAAATCACGCCATTGGTCACCATGCGCACGCGGTTATTTCCCGAATCCGCAATGTAGAGATTGCCCGAAGCGGCGGCCACTCCGGATGCGGTAGAGATGCGCGCGGCCGTGGCCGCACCGCCATCTCCCTGATAGCCGACGCTTCCATTGCCGGCCGCCGTACTGATGCTATCGCGCGCCACCACGCGGATGCGATTGAGATCGGCGATGTACAGGTTGCCCGCGGCATCGGCCGCCAGCCCCTGCGGAGCCGACAACTTGGCCTTGGTAGCCGCGCCGCCATCTCCCAAAGTGGAACCGCCGCCGGCGAAGGCGGTAATCACTCCGCCGGAAATCTTGCGCACCCGCAGGTTCGTGCTGTCGGTCACGTAGATACCCGCCGCGTCCACCGCGATTCCCCAAGGCGCCGCTAACTGGGTATTCACCGCCGGGTTATTGTCTCCGGTCAGGCCCTGGGAATCCGCGCCCGCCAGCTTTTGAACCGTGCCGCGGGAGACTTCGAAAACGCGCGCCGTCCCCGCGTCGGCGATATAAACGTTGCCCGCGCCGTCCACCGCCAGGCCCTGCGGCGACAGAAGTTGCAGGCCGGCCGCCGGTCCGCTCTCGCCCAGCGGAGCGCCGCCCCCGGCTACGGTCGAAATGACACCGCGCGCGATCTTGCGGACGCGGGTGCCATCCACCAGGTAGAGGTTATCGGCGGCATCGAACGCCATGCGGGCCGGCGCCACCAGGCCGGCGCTGATGGCGGGTACCCCGTCGCCAGTGAAGGTCGGCGTCCCATTGCCGGCCGTGGTGGTGATCACTCCATTAGCCACCATGCGGATGCGGTTGTTGCCGTAATCCGCGATATAGAGGGTGCCTGCCGAATCCACCGCCACATCCGCCGGCTGGCGCAGCGTGGCACTGGTTGCCGCTCCCTTGTCGCCGCTGAACCCCGCCGTCCCGTTGCCCGCCACGGTGGTGATAATGCCGCCCGAGACCTTGCGAATCCGGTTGTTGTACCCATCGGCGATATACAGGTTGCCGGCCGCGTCCAGCGCAATTCCAGAAGGCCCTGCCAATTGGGCGCTGGTGGCCGGGATGTTGTCGCCGTTGTAACCCAAGGTACCGGTGCCCGCCACCGTGGTGATGGTGCCGCCAGAAATCTTGCGCACCACCTGGTTGAAAAAGTCCGCCACGTACAGGTTGCCGGCCCGGTCAATGGCGATGCCTGCCAGGCCGTCGAACGAAGCCCCTAGGGCCGCGCCGCCCTCGCCTTCGTAGCCTTGTGCGCCGCTGCCCGCGACGGTCCCGATGACGCCCTTGGCCACCATGCGAACCCGCAGGTTGTTGGCATCCGCCAGGTAGAGGTTGCCTGCCGTATCGATGGCCAAGCCGCCCGGGCCGGAGAGTTGCGCGTTTTCGGCCGCGCCGCTATCGCCGCTGAAACCTCTGCTCCCATTCCCCGCCACGCGAATCAGCGTACCAGTGGCGGCATCCACCCGCAGCACCAGATCGTAGTCGCCGAGCGAGAGGAATACGTTACCCGCCTGGTCGGCCGCGATTCCATAAATGCCACCCAGGCTGGCGGATGTCGCCGCCACGTTTTCGGGCAGAGCGCCGCCCGCAAAAGTCTTCATGCTGTAGGTCTGGGCTAGGGCCGTGCTGGCGATAACCAAAGTTAGTAGTGCCGGAACATGCAAACGCATCGGACACCTTCATAAAAAGAGTAACAGATGTTAGAATCTCGAATATTGGAGGATTTGCGTATGTTTGAACGGCGCCTCGGATTCCGCCTCCTGCTTGCCATCCCCTTTCTTCTATCCGCGCGGGCCGCGCAGACTCCCCTGAATTTCGCCGCCGGCGGCGCCACTAACTACGGCGTCTGGAGCGGCTCCGTGCGCGTCTCGGCCTCGGCATGGAAGCCCGGCGACACCGTTACCGTGGATGCCAGCCTCTCCATCTCCCCGGAGCATCTGCAGAACCTCGCCGCCGCCGGCATCAAACCCGATAGCTTCATCCTCCTGGTGACGGCCGAGCGTACCTTCGATTCCGGCGGCCACCTACGCCTGCCCACCGACCAGTACATGTCCACCCTGATCACGGCGACCGGGCTTCCCATCGAAGGCGGTCCACAGGGCGCCGTGACGAACCGTTTCGGCGGTCCGTACCGTACGCCGCTCGATCTCTTCGTGAAGGTTCCCATCGCGGTGTTAGGCCTGTTACCCGGCAGTCAGAAGGTAATGTTCCACGCTTCCGGGCCATTGCCGGCCGACCTGCCGCCGGGCGTCTACCGCCTGCGTCTGGACTATGGCGTGGCCAAGGGCGGCGCCAATTACACGCTGAATGGCGATGGTTTCGCCGCCCAGCCCTTCTTCCGCGGCGTGGAACCCCTTTCCTACGTGTATTCGCCCACCATCCCCGCCGACGGCCTCACGGTGAAAGGCGAGACCGTAATTGGCGCATCCATTCAGCCGCGCATTCCCTGGGTGCTGCTTGCCAACTATAACTCCAACGGTTACCGCGGCGTCGTGGCCTTGGAAGACAAACCCTACTTCGCGATTTCGGCGCGCACCTTGATCCAGGACGACATCATCCTGCCGCGCTTCGATGCCAACGGCAAGCCGTATACTTATGCGCTGGAGCCGCAGTTTCAGGCCGACACTTACGACGCCTGCTGGAATATTCCCTGGGATTACACCTCGGGCGAAATCTCCGTGGATGTCACCCGCCCCGATGGCGTCACCGTCCCTTTGGGCAAGTACCCCTTCGTTCGCCAATCCGGTTATACGGCAAGCACCGGCAGAAGCGCGCTCACCGCCTGGACACCGCCGGCCTACGGCCAGTACACCGTGAAGGCCACCGGCTGGATTCGCGATATATGGGGAAAGAAGTACCAAGGCGGCGGAACTTACACTTTCTGGATCGCCAATCGCATGACGCTGGCCACTGCCACGTTTCAGGGCATGCCCTACCCGGTGGGCTACACTTACGGCCGCGACATAGCGTTCGCTCCCGCCGTCCCGGCCGATGTGACCGTCACCGCCACGCTGTACCCCGACTCCGATCCGGCCAAGGTCCAAACCATGACTTGGGGCGGCAAAGCCAATGCAGCCGGAGTATTCGGCGCCATTCAAGGCAATAAGTCGTTTGCGCTGTCCGCGCAGGGAGAATACTGCGCCAAGATCCTGGCCACTTACACCGATGCGGGCGGCAACTTATGGGTCTCCACCATGCGTCACGCGGGAGTGGTCTACGATCCCAACGGTCCCATCGTGGCGCGTGGCAAGAAGCTATATGCGGCCAACAGCTACCTGGAGCGCGGCGAAACGCACGATGAGGGCTCCGTGGACGCCGCTACCGGTGCCGAGCACCTGGTGCACATCAACTTTCCCTATAACCCCAACGACGTTTTGTTGATTTCGAGCGATGGCCAGGGCGCGGACAAAATTATCCCCACCATGACCTACGAAACCAAGGTCGATCCGCAGCGCAACGACGCCCAGTTGAACAGCATCGGCGCCACTAACCTGAAACTTAAGACTTCCAACGGCTACTCGCCCCACATGTTCCCCGAGTTCATCACCGATTGGGCCTACTACTACGGCGCCGCCGCTCGCCCCGGATTCGTCGCGCGCTTTGTGGTGGGCGAGTCTTTGATCCGGGCGCCCTACTGGCCGGTCAGCCCCAACGCTTTCGGCGGACAGATTAACGCGTCGATCAACGGCGACATGCCCGGCGATATCTACCGCCTGATGGGCGGCGTAGTGCTGCGCCAGGCAGGCGCCGCGCCCGCCTATGCCGGTTACATTTCGAGCGCCTTCCTGTTGCCCCGCGGAGTCAACAATAATCGCATCATCGCCCCCGGCTCCGAGGATCTGGTCTCCTCCACCGGTCAGACCGGCCGGGTATTCCTGGTGGGACCGCGTCCCGGTATGACTTATCCCGTGGGCACCACCTTTGGCGCCGGATTACAGATCGACCCGATTGTTCCGGTGAACATCACGTTCACGCTCAAATTCCCCGACGGCCGCACCTTTCAGACCAGCGGCGTATCCGACGCCTACGGCTCTTTCTCTGGCAAGGACAAATGGGTGCTCGACACGCCCGGGATCTACCAGTATTGGATCGACGCCAACTGGAACGGCTACCCCGCCGTGATGCCCGGGCTGCCGCCACAAGGCGGCCAGCTCTATGTGTTGGAGGCCCAGCCCCCGGCTAACGCCAAAGGCATACAGGTAACCACGCCCGACGGAACCGCCGTCGATCCCGTGGCCGGCGCGCACATCGTCGGGCTTAGTACCGCCGACACCGTGCACTACACCGTCGTCATGCCGGGCGCCGTGCTGGATCAGGGCGATTTGCCCGTCACCCTCGGCCACTTCGATTACTATTTCAACCCGGCCGGCCTTCACAACCGCGCCCAGACCTATGACGTCACCGACCGCACCACCGGCAAGCCGGCTCTTGGCGACGTGGTCCACCTGACCTTGTTCTCCCAGGAAAAGACCGCCGATGGCCAGAGTTATCACTCGTTTCTGCGAGTTATCGTGCGCGGCAATCAGATCCGCGTGGCCAGGTAACGAGGGGCGGCGATCCGGTTTCCCCTATCCCCGCTGATTGCGCCGTCCCGAGCGCTCAATCCAATCGTGAAACATCGTGGTGTACCCGCGCGTCTCCGCATCCCCGCGCAACTGCTCAATCGTGAACCGCATCTTGCGTCCCCAGTTGGGATACTGCCATGTGCTCCCCGGCAAATTCTGCTGGTGGACCTCCTTAGTCAGATCCTCCTGATTGATGGCCAGCAATTGCGACGGCGTCATCGCCAGAAACCCGATAATGGCGTTGTGCAGCTCGCCCGTCAGCTCCGCGTAGGCTTCCGCCGGGCGCGGCAAGTCTTTACTCACCAACTCCAATTGGAACAGTACGTCGAGCATCTTCTGCTTCTCCGTCCGCCGCTGTTGAAGTTGTGCGAGCTCGACCTTGTCGTCGATGATCCCGGCGGCGCGCCGCGCCGCGATGTCGGCTCCCACCCAAAAACCCGCCAGCGTGGGCAGATCGTGCGTGGTGGAAGAAACCAGCGATTGCCGCGGATACTCGTCGGGGCGCCGGAATTCGCCGCGCTCGTTCTTTTCGAAATAGAACAGCCGGTAGCTCAAGATGCCGAAGCGCGCCAAGGTCTCGCGAATCGACGGCTCCACCGTGCCTAAGTCCTCGCCCACCACCACCACCTGATTGCGCACGCTCTCAAGCGCAAGAATCCTCACGAAATCGTCGTTGGGCTCGCTCACGTAAACGCCTTCGGTGGCTTCCATCCCGTCCGGAATCCAGAACAGGCGGAAGAGGCGCATCACGTGATCGATGCGCAACGCCCCGCCGTGCCGGCAGTTCTTCCGGATGGAATCCGCGAACAACCGGTACCCATCCTCCCGATGCCGCGCCGAATAAGGCGGCGGAAACGCCCAGTCCTGGCCCTTCGGAGAGAAATCGTCGGGCGGCGAACCCACGCGGCACCCGGATACATAGAACGGCCGGTGCGCCCACACGTCGCTACCGAAGCGGTCGGTCGCTAGCGCCATATCGTGATACAGCCCGATCGACAGGTGCCGGTCGCGCGCCCACTGCTGCGCTCCCGCCAGTTGCAGGTCGATCTGCCATTGCAGGTACTGATAGAACATCACGCGCCGCCAGCGTTTCTTGCCGAAGGCGCGCGTCTCCGCCGAGCACGGGTCCTGGTAAGCCGCCGGCCAGTCGGTCCACAGCCACACGTCGGAGTTGAGCCCGTGCATCTCTTCGTCCAGCGCGCAGTAGGTGGCGAACGTCGCCAGCAGGTCGCCTTCGCGTTCGCAAAATGCCTCAAACGCGCGCGCCCGGGACCCTCCGGTGCGCCGCTCGCGCAAAAACTGGCCGAACCCCAGTTTTAGAAAACGCAGTTTCAGCGCGCTCACCCGTTCATATTCCACATACGGCGTGGCGCGCAGTTCCTCGATCTCGCGCGCCACTTTCGCCGTCTTGCGCAACGCCAGTGCCCTCTTGCACCGCCGGTGATCTTCCATGCCCTCCACGTCCAGATAGAGGAAATTCTGGTAGAAAATACTGTTCGGCAGGTAGGGGCTGGTGTTAAACGGCCGCCGGTTGTGGATCGCGTGCAGCGGATTGAGGGCCACGAAACTCGCCCCGAGTTCCTCCGCCACCCACTCGATCACGCTTCTCAGATCGTGGAAATCGCCGAAGCCCCAGTTGCGAAGGGAGCGCACGCCGTACAGGCTGACCGCGATCCCCGCCGCACGCCCGCCGCGTCCCAGGTGCGGGTCCATATACGCGCGCTCCGGTGTCACGATGCAGCGCGTCGAGGCGCGGCTCCCGCCCACGCTAACCGTTACCTCGTGATAGCCCAGCGGCAGTCGCATGGGCAGCGTGACTTGCACGCGCACCCATGTCCGCCCGTCCATTTCCACCGAGGCCACCTGCGGCAGTTCCCACAGATTGACTTCGAATTCGCCGCTCTCTCCGTCCTCCCGCCGCACCACGAAGCGCGCCCGCGCGCCCAGCCGTTCCGCCGCCACATGCAGCGGCAGTTCCACTTGGCCGGCCTCTCCGGCCACCACCGCGGGCGGCAGCAGCCGCTCCCATTCGTTGCGCGCCAGCGTTGCCAGCGCCTGCTCCAGATCCGCCACCGAATCCGTCGCCACGCCCAGGGCACGCAGAATCGCCTGCTTGGCCGCCACCGACGTGGTGTGGTAGTGGCCGAAAATATCCCAAAAACCGCCGCCGATCCCAAACCAGGATGCGGCACGGTCGAGTAATTGTTCGAATGAGTCGGAAGGCATGGACAGGATACTTCGAGTTTACAGGACATTCCGGCAGCGCCGCCTCACATCCGCCCCGATCCACCCGCGCCCATGCGAAAATACTGGTATGGATAACCCCTTAGCCAGCGGTCCCGTGGAACTTTTCTCGCGCATTGACGACTATCAGGTTGACAATGCCGCCGCGGCCGCGAACGAAGGAATCGTCATGACGACGCTTGATGGCGCCGTCAACTGGGCACGTAAGAACTCCATCTGGCCCATGACCTTCGGACTCGCCTGCTGTGCCATCGAGATGATGTCGATGAGCGCCTCGCGCTTCGATATCGCGCGTTTCGGCGCCGAAGTCTTCCGCGGTTCCCCGCGCCAGAGCGACCTCATGATCATCGCCGGCCGCGTCTCCCAGAAGATGGCGCCGGTCATCCGCCTCCTCTACCAGCAGATGCCCGAACCTAAGTGGGCCATCTCCATGGGCGCCTGCGCCACCTCCACCGGCGTCTTCAACAACTACGCTTTGACCCCGGTCAACCAGGTGATCCCCATCGATGTCTATGTCCCCGGCTGCCCGCCGCGCCCGGAGCAGTTGATCTACGCCCTGATGATGCTCCAGGCCAAGATTCAACAGCAGAGCGGCAGCGTGAGAGACGTCCTCAGCCGCGCCTGA
>JANYJN010000345.1 GCA_025358475.1 Candidatus Solibacter sp. | reverse complement strand
CATCGAGCTCCTCCGCCGCAGTCCGGTCGCCATCGGCACCGGCGCCGCCAATGCGCAACACTACGAGGTGCCGGCCGGGTTCTATCGCCATGTGCTGGGGCCGCACATGAAGTACAGTTGCGCCCTGTGGACTGAGGCGGTCGCGGACCTGGCGGGGGCTGAAGAAGCGATGCTGGAACTTACCTGCCGGCGCGCACGCCTGGAAGACGGGCAGGACGTGCTCGAATTGGGCTGCGGCTGGGGCTCTCTCTCGCTGTACATGGCGGCCCATTATCCGAACAGCCGCATTCTGGCCGTTTCCAATTCGCGATCGCAGAAGCTGTTCATCGACGGCGAATCGTCTTCCCGCGGTCTCACGAATCTGGAAGTGGCCACCGCCGACATGAATGAATTCGACACGGCGCGGCGGTTCGATCGCGTGGTCTCGGTGGAAATGTTCGAACATATGCGCAATTATGGCGAGCTGTTGCGCCGTGTCGCGTCATGGTCGCGGCCGGAAGCACTGCTCTTCGTGCACGTGTTTTCGCACAGCCGCTTTGCCTACCCCTTCGAGGTACGCAACGCTTCGGATTGGATGGCGCAGCACTTCTTCACGGGCGGCTTGATGCCCAGCGACGACCTGCTGCTCCATTTTCAGGATCACTTCCGCATCCGCGAGCGGTGGCGGGTCAGCGGCGTGCACTACCAGAAAACGGCCGAAGCGTGGTTGACCAGACTGGACCGGCACCGCAACGAAGTTATGGTCCTTTTCGCCGAAATATATGGCAAAGAAGAGGCCCTCCGCTGGCTGGTCCGGTGGCGGGTCTTCTTCATGGCTTGTGCCGAATTGTTTGGGAGCACCAAAGGGCGGGAATGGATTGTATCTCACTATCTGTTCGGGAACCGCTCCAGCCATGACAGCGGAAGCGGCGTTTCTGAGGCCGCACTGCTAAAATCGCCGCGGTAACTCCCCGGGACAACAGTTACGCCGGGACGGCCGTCGGCTTAGAGGGTCCACAGTGTGTTTCAATCCGCCGCCTTAACTCCGAGCGAGCCCGCAGCAGGCGCGACTTGGCTGCTACTATCGAGATCCCAAGCCGTCCGGCGACATCGTCCATGGACAACTCGTCCAGGTCTCGCAGCACCAGAACGTTACGCAGCAGAGGGGGCAGCTTTCGAATCTCCGTGTGTAAGATTGCGGACATCTCCTTGCCTCCAAGTTCTGCTTCGGGCGTGGATCCGCGGTCTGGCAGCTCCATCACCTTCAATCCTCCAGCGCCTACTCCCTCATCTAGATAGAGGAAACTGGCTCTACGAGCTTTCCTCAACCGCATTAGGCACTGGTTGATGACGATCCGGGACATCCAGGTGGAGAACCTCGAATCGCGTTGGAACTGGCCGACGCTGCGCCAAGCATTCCAGTAGGAGTTCTGCACTTCATCTTCGGCATCTTGCCGGTCTTTCAGAATGGAGAGTGCCAGTTTGAATGAGGAGGACGAATTACGGTGCATCAGCTCCGCGAAGGCGGCCTCGTCTCGCTCCTGGGCAAAAGTCAGAAGCTGGTCGTCAGACAGTTCTTGCATGGCGGTCTGTATCACAGATTTTCACCTACAATACAGATGATACCGGGGATAACTCGCTTCAACGTGAGGAAAGTCAGATTCAGTGGGAATAACGTGTTGACACCACTATTCAGTGTCACTAACATAGATTTCAGATGAAACAAGAAACCGGCCCCGAAACCATCGAACGTGTTCTTTCATCCTATGAGCTTGGCCGGAAGCTCCGCCAACTTCGGCTGCGCAAGAAGATCGCTTTGGTGGACCTGGGAAAGCACACGGGATTGTCTCCGTCCATGCTCTCGCAACTGGAAAACGGCAAGATGGTCCCGACGCTTCCTACGCTGGCGCGCATCGCAATGGTTTTCGATGTAGGTCTGGACCATTTCTTCAGCGACAAGCGCGGGCGCAAACTGTTTTCGGTTGTTCGGGCGCAGGAGCGAGTGCGGTTTCCCGAGCGGTCCGACGCGCCTTTCCCCTCGTACTTCTTCGAGTGCCTGACGTTCGGTAGCCAGGGAAAAGGAATGCAGGCTTACCTCGCAGAATTTCCCCACCGCCCGCTGACCGAAAGTGCCGAGCATTGCCATGAGGGATCGGAATTCCTGTTTGTGTTGGACGGCACGCTGACCATCCGATTCCAAAGCGAAGATCACGAACTAGGCGCCGGCGACAGCGTCCTTCTGGACTCCTCCGAGCCTCACCGCTACCATGGCTCGGGGAAGCAAGGAGCTCGCGCCGTGGTGATCACGCTGCCCCCGCGGATTTGACCGGCGGCCGTTACGAACACTGGATGGACGACCTTGTCGCGGAGAGGAATAGGCTGTACTAGGCACCGGGATGAACTTGCCTGATCACAGGCGCCACTGGGCGCCATCGGAGGTGGCGGTTACCGCGCAAATACCGGCATAGTCAGGCCTGTCCGCGGCGGAGCGGTGGCGATAGTGCCGGACAATGTTGGCGTGGTCGATGAGAAACATCCCGGGCATTTGGAAACTATCCGCGGAGAGATGGCCGATTCCGTGACGCGATAGAGCGCCTCCATAGAAAGCGCGCCAAAAAACCTTCGGCCCGAATAACTGCCGGAGTTTTCCACGTTTCAGGCCGAACGCACTGTACAACTTTTGTTCGGGATCGCAGATTCTCGCTACGCCCGACAGTCCGTACTTCGCCACCAGCTCCTCAATTGCCCGGGAATCCCCCATGTGAGCCAGAACGATTCGGGCGCCCCCGCCTTCAATGACGGCCCGCGCCGCAGCGATGTCTGCCAGCGCTTCGCGGCAAAACGTGCACCCGGCGTGGCGCAAGAATACCAGCAGGAGGGGAGACGCCTCAGATAAGTCAACGAGGCGCTCTCCGTACTGCGTCACGGCGCCTTCGAGCGTCTCCACGAGATTCTGCAAATGTGATGCGGCCATTGGTCCTCGAAAGCGGGGCAAACCGCTAGGTTTACCCCGATATTGCATCATAGACTCATCCGAGCCTACTTGGGCATCAGGACGGTGTCGATCACGTGAATGACGCCGTTCGTGCACGCGATGTCGGTCTTAGTAACCTTGGCGTTATCAACCATCACCGACCCCTTAACCGTTTTCACGGTCAACTCCTGTCCGTTGACGGTTTTGGCAGCGTGCATTTTCATTACGTCCTTAGCCATCACCTTTCCGGCTACCACGTGATAGGTCAGGATAGACTGCAACTTGGCCTTGTTCTCCGGCTTTAAGAGGTCTTCCACTGTGCCTGGAGGCAGCTTCGCAAAAGCCTCGTCGGTTGGCGCAAAGACAGTAAACGGCCCGGCACCTTTTAAAGTGTCAACCAGGTCGGCTGCCTTGACTGCGGCCACCAGGGTGTTGAAGGATCCGGCGGATGCCGCGGTATCCACGATATCCTGCGACTGTGGAGCCGAAAACGCGGCCGCAGCCAAAATAAGGGACGCCGCACCGGCGCCAATTTTGAAAAAAGTCATTCTGTTACTCCTCTAATCGAACTTTCGATGGGAGATAAGCTCCCACCCTGTTGGATTTCGCTTTACGGAGATTGGAGGTAGAAAAACTTCGCAAAACTTGTGCGCCTGCCCGGCGCTCCCTCTTATCCATGCCGTTACCTGACTCCAACGTGTTAGTTTTAGGGGCGAGCGGGGGGATTGAGTCGGCGCTCTGCCGTGGTCCATCCCCAGAGCCAGTGCGAACTCACGGGTGGCCGGGACATCGTCTGCGACTGCGGCACATCGGCTTCACGAAACATAAACCCAGGCTGCATAGGCATCGCGCCACAACAAAAGGGGCATGACTAAGGCGCACGGCACCCGGAACCGGTCTCACTTTTTGATAACCGACGGCACGGGGGCGGCATAGCCGGTCATCTCGAGGTATC
>JANYJN010000342.1 GCA_025358475.1 Candidatus Solibacter sp. | reverse complement strand
CATCGAGCTCCTCCGCCGCAGTCCGGTCGCCATCGGCACCGGCGCCGCCAATGCGCAACACTACGAGGTGCCGGCCGGGTTCTATCGCCATGTGCTGGGGCCGCACATGAAGTACAGTTGCGCCCTGTGGACTGAGGCGGTGGCGGACCTGGCGGGGGCTGAAGAAGCGATGCTGGCACTCACCTGCCGGCGCGCACGCCTGGAAGACGGGCAGGACGTGCTCGAATTGGGCTGCGGCTGGGGCTCTCTCTCGATGTACATGGCGGGCCATTATCCGAACAGCCGCATTCTGGCCGTTTCCAATTCGCGATCACAGAAGCTGTTCATCGACGGCGAATCGTCTTCCCGCGGTCTGACGAATCTGGAAGTGGCCACCGCCGACATGAATGAATTCGACACTCCGCGGCGGTTTGATCGCGTGGTCTCGGTGGAAATGTTCGAACATATGCGCAATTATGGCGAGCTGTTGCGCCGTGTCGCGTCATGGTCGCGGCCGGAAGCTCTGCTCTTCGTGCACGTGTTCTCGCACACCCGTTTTGCCTACCCCTTCGAGGTACGCAACGCTTCGGATTGGATGGCGCAGCACTTCTTCACGGGCGGCTTGATGCCCAGCGACGACCTGCTGCTCCACTTTCAGGACCAGTTTCGCATCCACGAGCGGTGGCGGGTCAGCGGCGTGCACTACCAGAAAACCGCTGAAGCGTGGTTGACGAGACTGGACCGGCACCGCAACGAAGTTATGGTCCTTTTCGCCGAAATATACGGCAAAGACGAAGCCCTCCGCTGGCTGGTCCGGTGGCGGGTCTTCTTCATGGCTTGCGCCGAATTGTTTGGGTACGCTAAAGGTCGGGAATGGATCGTATCCCACTATCTCTTCGAGAATCTTTCCACCCTCGGAGGCGGAAGGCGCACCCCGTAAGTGGTTCGATCCTGATGGCCGCACTGTTCGAATAACGGCAGTAAGTCCGCGGGATCCCACTCACGCGGGAACAACTGTCGGCTTGAAAGATCTCCGGTGGTTCTGCAGCCGCTGCCGCAACTCCAAGCGAGCCCTCAGGAGGCGGGACTTGGCTGCCACTATTGAGATCCCAAGCCGTCCGGCTACATCCTCCATAGACAACTCGTCCAGGTCTCGCAGCACTAGGACGTTACGCATCAGAGGTGGCAGCTTCCGAATCTCCGTATGTAAGATTGCGGACATCTCCTTGCCGCCAAGTTCTGCTTCGGGCGTCCGTCCGCGGTCTGCCAGCTCCAGCACCCTCAATCCTCCCGAGGCTACTCCCTCGTCCAGATAAAGGAAACTGGCTCTACGAGCCTTCCGCAACCGCATCAGGCATTGGTTGATGACGATCCGGGACATCCAGGTGGAAAACTTCGAGTCGCGTTGGAACTGGCCGACGCTGCGCCAGGCATTCCAGTAGGAGTTCTGCACTTCATCTTCAGCATCCTGCCGGTCCTTCAGAATGGAGAGTGCCAGCTTAAATGAGGTGGACGAGTTCCGGCTCATTAGCTCCGCGAAGGCAACCTCGTCTCTCTCTTGCGCCAAAGTCAGGAGCGCGTCATCGGACAGTTCTTGCATGGCGGTCGGTTTCACAGATTGTCACCCACTGTAGAGATGGACCGCAGGCATAAACCGCTTCACCGTTGGGAAACTTGGGTTCAGTGGGGATAATGGGTTGACATCATTCTTCAGTGTCACTAAACTTGGTTTCAGATGAAACAGGAAACCGGCCCCGAGACCATCCAGCGCGTTCTGTCAGCCTACGAACTTGGCCGCAAGCTCCGCCAACTCCGCCTACGGAAGAAAATCGCCCTGGCGGACCTGGGCAAGCACACGGGATTGTCTCCGTCCATGCTCTCCCAACTGGAAAACGGCAAGATGATCCCGACGCTTCCAACGCTGGCGCGAATCGCCATGGTCTTCGATGTAGGCCTGGATCACTTCTTCGGCGATAAGCGCGGGCAGAAACTGTTTTCGGTTGTTCGGGCGCAAGAGCGGATGCGCTTCCCCGAGCGGCCCGACGCGCCTGATCCCTCATACTCCTTCGAGTGCCTGACGTTCGCTAGTCAGGGAAGGGGGCTCCAGGCTTACCTCGCGGAATTCCCGTACCGTGCACCGAGCAAACGCGGTGAACATTTCCACGATGGATCGGAATTTTTATTTGTGCTGGACGGAGCTCTGGCCATCCGATTCCAGGGCGAAGATCACGAGTTGCGAACCGGTGACAGCGTCCTGCTGGATTCCTCCGAGCCTCACAGCTACCGTGGCTTGGAAAAGAACGGGGCTCGCGCCGTGGTGGTCACGCTGCCCCCGCGGATTTGACCGGACGGACACGTAACTTGCCCAATCGCAGGCGTCACGAACTACCCCCGGATCTGGCGGGTACCGCGCAGATGCCGGCATAGTCCGGCCTGTCCGCGGCGGACCGGTGGCGATAGCGCCGGATAATGCTCGCGCGGTCGATCAAAAACAGCCCGGGCATTTGGAAACTGTCCGCGGAGAGATGGCCGATGCCGTGACGCGATAGAGCGCCTCCATAGAGAGCACGCCAGAAAACCTTAGCCCCGAACAACTGCCGGAGCTTTCCACGTTTCAGGCCGAACGCACTATACAACTTTTGTTGGGGATCGCAGATGCGGTCCACGCCCGATAGGCCATACCTTGCCACCAGCTCATCGATCGCCTGCGAGTCCCCCATGTGAACCAGAACAATTCGGGCGCCGCCCCCTTCAATCGCGGCCCGCGCCCCGGCGATATCTCCGAGCGCTTCGCGGCAAAACGTGCACCCGGCATGGCGCAGGAATACCAGCAGCAACGGCGACGCCTCAGACAATTTAACGAGGCTTTCTCCGGACTGCGTTACGGCGCCTTCCAGCGTCTCCACGAGATCCTGCAAATGTAGTCCGGCCATTGGTCCTCAAACATGGGGCAAACCGCGTGGTCTACCCCGATGTTGCATCGTAGACTCGCTCGAGCCTATTTGGGCATGATCACGGTATCGATCACGTGAATCACGCCGTTGGTGCACAGGATGTCGGTCTTGACGACCTTGGCGTTGTCAACCATTACGGAACCCATAGCCGTTTTGATGGTTACCTCCTCCCCGTTGACGGTCTTGGCGGCGTGCAGTTTCACTACATCCTTCGCCATCACCTTCCCGGCTACCACGTGATAAGTCAGGATAGCCTGCAACTTGGCTTTGTTCTCCGGCTTCAAGAGGTCTTCCACCGTTCCGGCAGGCAGCTTTGCAAAAGCCTCGTCGGTTGGCGCAAAAACTGTAAAGGGTCCGGCACCTTTCAAGGTGTCAACCAGGCCGGCCGCCTGGACTGCGGCAACCAGGGTTTTGAAGGATCCGGCGGATACCGCGGTATCCACGATGTCCTGTGACTTTGAGCCCGCGAAAGCGGCCGTAGCCAAGAAAAGAGACGCCACACCGGCGCCAATTGTGAAAATGGTCATTCTAATTCTCCTCAGATCGAAATCTCGGTGGGAGATAAGCTCCCACTTTATTGGATTTCGCTTTACGGAGATTGGAGGTAGAAAAACTTCGCAAAACTTGTGCGGCTGCCCGGCGCTCCCTCTTATCTACGCCGTTACCTGACTCAAATGTGTTAGTTTTTGGGGCGAGCGGGGGTATTAAGTCGGCGCTCTGCCGTGGTCCAATCCCCAGAGCCAGTGGGAAATCACGGGTGGCTGGGGCGTCGTCTGCGGCTGCGGCACATCGGCTTCACGAAACATAAACCCAGGCTGCATAGGCATCGCGCCACAACAAAAGGGGCATGACTAATGCGCACGGCACCCGAAACCCGTCTCACTTTTTGATAATCGACGGCACGGGAGCGGCGTAGCCGGTCATCTCGAGGTATCCAGCGCCGCGCCGGCTGCCGCCAATCTCAACCGCGCCTTCCCAGTAGCGGTTCTGTTTGCTCTCGAATTCCTGCTGGGGGAGGCGGGTGGTGAGTTCGACCTCGATTCCGAGGGACGGAACCCGCACAATCCAATCCACCGGGTACTGATTCCAGAGCTTGCCGGGCGTGACGGAGAAAGTGTCGCGTGCGAGTCTGGTGGTTTGACCGCGCGCGTCGATGTAAGTCCCGGCTGAGTAGGGGTCGGCAGTTCCGTTCTTGC
The DNA here is from genome assembly GCA_025358475.1 of Candidatus Solibacter sp. Lineage (GTDB taxonomy): Bacteria > Acidobacteriota > Terriglobia > Bryobacterales > Bryobacteraceae > Solibacter. The sequence goes on along the minus strand of JANYJN010000342.1, from coordinate 8,220 downwards.
GGCGCAGGCGGAAGAGCATGAGTTCAGTGCCGTCATCGAACTGCAGGCTGAACCAGTCCCAACCGCTCTGGGCGGCGTCGAGTTGGTGCGTGAAGAACTCGTGGTCCATCCAGGAGAGGCCTTCCACCATGAACGTTCGGCCATCCAACACGACGGTGCCGCGCGTTTCCAGTCGCGTGAACGACACGTAGTGCGAGGCGCGCCCGAGGCCTTCCGCCTTCTGGCTGACGCCGTTCAGGCCGTGAATAACGGGCGGTTTCAACGCGCGAAGGTTGAGCTTGAACGAGAAGCGCGGGTCGATGGCTTGCATCTGTTGCGTGTTGGTGCGGAGATCCCATTGTACGTTCCAGTTGCCGTTCCACACACGCGCCTGAGCCAGGGACGAACCAGCGAGGCCGGGGCCGGAGCGGTTGAGACGCTCGGTATGCAGAAACTTGCCGCCGTCGATGTCGCTCAGAGCCAGGTGCGCCAGCCAAACGTCGCGCACGTCCCACATGGCCGCGGGTTCCTTGCCGCGGTCCACCCCCTGGCGAAAGAAGGTCAACTCGAATCCAAACCGCCGGCCTTGGGTGTCCCGCAGATTGCCGGTGTAATACCACCACTCGGTCTGAAATTCCGGGTGATTGAAGTGGTCGCGAGGGAACTCGTAGTGGTAGCCGGGCAACGCCGCACGGTAGAATTCGAGGGCGAAGAGCAGCACCCTAATCTTCATGGATCACCTCAATGGGAACAAGTTGGGTGGCCACTTGCGACGGGTACAGCGCGGCGAGCACGGTGGCCGCGTACACGATAGACAGCGCTGACAGGAGCACGGTAACGGGCCAGTGAAACTCGATGGTCCAACCGAACGACTGCCGGTTGATGACGTAGATCAGGAGCAGCGAGAGGAGGTACCCCAGGGCCACTCCGGCGATCTCGGCCAGGAGCCCGAGCAGTCCGGCCTCGAACAAAATGATGCGCCGGATCTGGCCTGTTGAGGCACCCAGGAAGCGGAGCAGCCCGAACTCGCGGCGGCGGTCGATGACGAGAGCCAGCAGGGCGCCGGCGACTCCCATGATGGCCACGAAAACGGCAACGGCTTCCAGCGCGTAAGTGATGGCGAAGGTGCGGTCAAATATCCGAATCGCTTCTTTGCGCAGCGACCGGTTGGTGAAAACCATCACTTTTCGCCCAGCCAGCGCATTTTCTACAGCCCGGCGTCCCTGTTCGAGATTGGCGCCCGGGCGCAAGTACACGGCCACATTTGAGGGTGAGGGATCGGGCAGGTACTTCAACAGTGTGCCCCGGTCCATGATGATGTAGCCGCGTTCGTTAGAGTAGTCGCCGTAGATTTCGATGACGCGGAAGTGAATGCGCCGTCCGCCTAGCGGAAGTTCCAGCGTGTCGCCGCGCTTCACGCCGTGCTTGTTCGCGAATGGTTCGCTGACAATGACGTGATCCCGGCCCGGGAGCTGAGCGAAGACATCCGCTGGGCGTGCGCCCGAGAGGAACGGGCGCTGGCCATAGCGCCCGGCGATCCGCGCGTCGCTGCCGCCGAGCGTCGCGGGCAGTCCGTTGTAGCTGATTTCGTAGGCGCGGAACTGATCGACGGCCGCCACTTCCGGAATCCGTTGCAGGCGCGCTGCCGTGCCGGGTGCGAGTGTCGGATGGCGGTCGGCTCCGGCAGGCCCCGCGGGGCGGAGGTAGAGATCCGCCCGCAGGCGGTCCTCCATCCACAGCAGCACCGTCTGCCGGAAACTGCCCACCATGATGCCGACCGCCGAGAGCATGGCAATCGCGGTGGAAAGTGCGCCGACGAGCACGGCAGTCCGGCGCAGGGATCCGGCCAGGCTGCGCGAGGCGAGCATCGCTTCGACGCCGAAAATACGGCCGGCAGCGGTGGCAGTGGCGCGGGAAAGCACGGAAACCAGCGCGGGCGTCGCCAGGACCGCGCCCCCGATCAGAAGCAAAACCGCAAGGTACCCGAACAAGGGCTTGCCGGCGACTGGCGGTTGACGGGAGGCGAGCCCCGCGGCGACGGCGAGCGCCGCGCCCAAGGCGAGGTCTCGCCAGCGGTGCATGTGGACGTCGTGGTCGCGGCGGCCGCGAGCCATCGCTTCGACGGGCACCACCCGGGAAGCCTCCAACGCAGGAGGGAGCGCGGAGACCACCGAGACCAGGACGCCGATCGCGATCCCGGCGACGGCAACCGCCCACGTGAGCGCGATCGGCGCAGGCGTGCTCGAAACATACAGCGAATCGACGGTTGCGGCCACCAGACGCAAGCATGCGGTCGCCATCACGCGCCCGAGCGCCACGCCCGCGATACCGCCGGCAAGGCCGAGGCAGGCAGCTTCGGAGAGAAATGCGCCGAGAACGCTTAGCCGGGTAGCTCCCAGTGCGCGCAGAACGCCGATCTCCTCGCGGCGGCGCACCACCGAGACCGAGATGGTGTTGTAGATGAGAAACGCGCCAACCAGTAGGGCAATGTAGCTGAGCACGCGCAAATTCCAACGGAACGCCGCGAGCATACGGCGGTTCTCCTCAGTCCGCGCACCCCTCGGCGCGAGTGTCATACCATCGGGCAGGGCCGCGCGAAGGATGGATTCCCACTGATCTGCCGGGCGCGAGGGTGGCACGTCGATAAGGATGCGGTCGAGGTTCGAGCCGCGTCCAAGCAGGCGCGCGGCCGGGGCGAGGTCCGTAATAATGGCCTCGCCGGCCCCCTCGATGACGCCGCGCACGGTATAGTCCGCGGACCCGTCGTTGACGGTTAAGCGCACACGGCTGCCCGGTTTCCAGCCCGCGTCTTTCCCAACCCAAATGGAGCCGCCGCGCTGGAATTCGTCGGCGCCGCTGTTCCCCGGGTTGGCGCCCGCATCCGCCAGCATATCGACTCCGAGAAACGGCACTACTCGATTGCTGGCGGCGATGACGGCGTAGTCTTCGATGCGCGGCCTCAGTTTGAAGGCATGGGGGAGAAGTACCAGGCGCGCCAGGACTTCGGCGGGGACGCCGCCGGTCGCCGTCACTTCGAAGTCGCCGCTGCCTGCCAGCGTCTCAACCGAGGAGCGGAAGGACCCCGCAGCGGCCTCCCCCGCCAATTCAATGGCGAGCACGACGGCGACGCCGAGCGCAACCGTGGCGACCATCAGCGCTGAGCGCAACCTCTCGCGCCAGAGCGGCCGCAGGATAAGCCGGTAAAAGATCTTCTGGTAAGCCACTATGGTCCGCTCGCCGGCTCTAGAACTTCCTGCACGCGTCCATCGCGGAGGCGGACCACCACATCTGCGATTTCCGCTGCCTCCACGCTGTGCGTGGCCATCAGAATGGTGGTCTGCTGCTTGCGGGCAATATTTTGTAGGAGTTTCAGGATCACGTCTCCGGTGGTGCTGTCGAGATTGCCGGTGGGTTCGTCGGCCAGCAGCAGGGCTGGCGAGTGGACCAGCGCACGGGCGATCGCCACGCGCTGCATTTGCCCGCCGGAAAGCTGGTAGGGCATGCGCGCCCCGTAGTCTTCCATTTCGACTTGGCGCAAGCGGTCGAGCGCCGTCTCACTGGCCCGCGGGCGGCGCGCGAGCAATAACGGCAGTTCGACGTTCTCGAGGACGGACAGGGACGGCAGCAACTGGAACGACTGAAAGACGAAGCCGACCGTTCCGCGGCGAAGTAGAGTGAGCGCGGTTTCACTGAGCGACGACGTGACCACGCCGTCCAGCACCACTTCACCCGAGGTCGGGAAGTCCATCGCCCCCGCTACGTTGAGCAGCGTGGATTTGCCGCATCCGCTCCGCCCGACCAGGACAACGAACTGGCCGCGTTCGACGTCGAGCGACACATCATCCAGGGCTGGCGCGCCGGAGTAGAGCTTCGAGACATGGTTGAAACGGAGCAGAGCCACTACCCCTTATGATGCCCCGGCAGCACCCCGGGCCGCAGAATTTTCTCCTAATGGGATCAAGCCTTCCGGATCACGAACGCGGTTGAAAGATCCAACGTGAATCGGCCTGGATTCTGCTGGAATTCGAAACTGATTCCACAGGCTTTTGGGCGCGTCCGTCGCGCCACGGGCACCGGGCGAGGGTTCAGCGTCGCGCGCCAGCCCCGTGAAAACCAGCCAGCTTCAGCGCATTGCGGATCTCGGGGTTCCTCATGAACCATTGCCACACCCCGCCGCCACGGAGGTTTTCGGCGCTGAGCAACGTAATGCCGGCGTCTATACCCAGTACGTCGGGGCCGATCCAGCCCGTGGTCGGATTGAAGGCGTCGCAGAAGCCATAGCGTCCGTAGACGGTCTCGCCGAAGCGCTCGCGCATACTCCTCATCGCCGGCAGGCAGATGTCCGGCACAAACATCAGGGAGCCTCCCGGCGCGCAGGGCACCACCGTGCCATCGATCGCCGGATCGGCCGGCGGACCGCCCCATCCCAAGTAGCCCTTGACGCTGTCCGATGCGGTGATGCCCCACACGTTTTTCGAATAGCTCTTGGGAAATTGCCGCGATAGGCCCAGGCAGAAGGCGCGGTGCGCGCGTGTGGCTTTCACCGAATTGGCGAAATAATCGATCTCCGACGGTGGCCCGTCGCGCAGCCCTCGCAAGTCCAGCCACGCCTGCGGAAATTGGTGCGTGTACAACGAAGCGTCGCCCACGTAGGAGAAGCCGTCAAAGCGAACCTGCGGCCGTTTCCAGGCATACCAGGACTGCGGGGGCATCGGACGGCCGGGCGAGCCGATACCCAGCATATACAGGATGGGCAGCTCCGAGTATCGGTCCCAGCGGCTCGCTAGAAAACCGCGCTCGGGATTCCAACCATGCGAAAGCAAGAGCGCATCGCCGTTGCGCATCCAACCAAAATCCAGCCGCTCCCAGATGCGCTGGACCAGTTGCGAGATCTCGGCATCGTCGAACGCCTGGCGCGCGGCCAGCGCTCCGGCCAGCAGCAGCGCCGTGTCTATAGAAGAGACTTCGCACTGCCACACACGGCGCCCGGTTTCCGCGTCCAGAAAATGAAAGAACCAGCCGTGCTCATGGGTGGCGTCGCGGGCAAAGAAGCGCAGCGCGGCGCGCACCCGGTCAACGGCGCGGGGGCGCTCGATCCACCCGCGAGCCGCGCCAATCGCGAGTGCGGTGAGCCCGAAGCCCGTGGCCGCGATGCTGGCGACGTTGCGACTGGCCCCCGGAACGCGCGACCCATCCGCGCGCGTGCGGTCAAACACCAGACCCGTGTGAGGGTCGGCCTGCTCCAGGAAATAGCGAAAGGCGCGGTGGCACAAGTCCTCCAGAAACTCGTCGTCACTGCGCGTCAACTGCTGCGCGGCTTCCGTGTAGGAGGCAGCGCCGAGCAACAGCAGGATCGCTGTCCGGCGCTGCATCAGCGGACTACCTCCACCAGCGCGAGGCAATGCGGCGCCAGCGTGAGCGTCAGTGTTGCCGTCTTGCCGGAGCCCAGCAGGTGGATTTCGGGGGCGGGCATCTGTCCCGCCTGGCGCAACTCCCGCTGTTGATCGAAGGAGGGCGAATCCGGCCGCCCCATGGTTTCCCAGGCGGTCAGCGAGGAACCGTGCTCGCGGTCCACGCGTGTGATCCTGACGCGGCGGCCGGCGGCGAGGCCCTCCAGTGCAAGCGTGATTTGCCGCGGCGCGCCCGCCGTCTCCGGAGCCGCGTAGTTCCACACGGCGATCGCCAGCGTGCCGTCCGCGCGGCGGGTGGCGATGGCCGAATCCGAATCCACCGCGATGCGCTCTGGCCCCAACTGATGCAATAGCGCGAAGGCGTTGAAAGCCGCCTTGGGAATGTGTCCCGCCGCTATCAGCCCGAATCCACCGTAAAAGGGCCGCTTCACCACACCCTGCTCTTCGAACACATCGGAGAAAGTCCAGTACGACATGGCGGCCGTCATTCCGTCGCACAGGCGGATGGTGTTGGCCAGCCAGGGCCCCAGGAACGGCGAATCCGTGACGGCTACTTCATTCATGTAGCTGGCGTTGAACTCCGACCAGAAGATGGGCAGTTCCGGCCGCGCCGAGCGCTTCACCTGGTCGAAAACTTTCTTCACCGAGCGCGCCACCATGTCGGAGCGCGGGATGGTCTCGTGGTTGTTGAACACGTCCTCGGCCTTGTCGTTGCCGTAGACGTGCGTGGACACGAAGTCCACCGGCACGTTGTGCTCCGTCGTGTGACGGATGAAGTCGTCCACCCACGCCGCTTGCGCCGTCGACGGACCGCCCACCCGCAGGCGCGGGCTGACATGCTTCAACGCCACGGCGGCGCGATCATAGAGTTGATAGTAAGTGGCCTGTTTCGGGTCGCCGGTCCAGAAGTCGATGTTGGGCTCGTTCCACACCTCGAAATACCACTGGGCCACTTCGTCGATGCCGTAGCGATCCACCAAGTGCCGGCCGAACTGGGAAATGAGTTCTTCCCAGCGGCTGTAATCCTTGGGAGGGCCGGGCAGCGGCTGGTACCAGAAGGCGTGCGGCTGAGGTGAGCGCGCTAACTTGCGCGGCATGAAGCTTAGCTCCACGAACGGACGAACGCCGTTTTCCCGCAGGCCGTCATAGATCTCATCGACGTACGAGAAATTGTATATGGGGCGGCCCTGCGCGTCCTCGTCATAGAGTCCCACTTCGTCGTGAAAGACAGCGTGAAAGCGAACGTATTCGAAATCGGTGGCCGCCTTGGTGGTCCGCAGATCCAGGCGGTAACTTTCGCGCAGCGAGAGGATGGCGCGGCCAGAGCCGAACATGCGCTCCCAGAAATGAGGGAATGGATTGCCGGGGGCGGCGGCATCCACGCGGATTGTCTGCGCCGCTGCCGACGCCACGGCCAGCAGCAGTACTGCCAGTCCAACGCGCAATCGTGAGAACGCCCGCATGGTGTCGTAGTCCTGGTGTGCTGTGTTACATATTGCTGCCTAGCCCGGGCGGCGGGGATGCGCCTCGACCCTCGTCGATGCGCGCCAGCCCGCCCGGGCAGGGCTGCAACTAGAAGCTGAACCGCGCCTGCAACTCTACCACACGCCCGGATAGCCCGCTGGGCGAACCCCCGAAATTGCCGTTCTCCACGTGGGTTTGGTCCGATGAGAAACCGAGTGGCTGCAGGTTCAGCTTGTTAAAGGCGTTATACAAGTTAACCCGCAGTTCCAATTTGGCCAGTTCGCCGAACGGCAGTTTGGTCTGCTTCATCAGGCTGAAGTCGTTGCCCAGGAAGTTCGGCCCGCGGAAGGAATTGCGGCCGATTCCCGGGAATCCGCCCTTCGTGATGTCGAAGTACTTGCCCCCCCCACCCGCGAAGTTCGTAAGCTTGAGGAACGCGTTGTTGGAAGTATCCGTGCCGGCACCCCCGAAGTAAGCTACCGGTCGCGTCGGCGACAGCGAAGGCCCGCCGGGCGTCGACACCGATTGTCCCGTCACCGGCGTCCACGGGAACCCGGTGTGATAAGTGAGCACCGTGCTGATCGAAAACCCTCCCAGCACCTTGCCCAGCACGCCATCCTGCTTGCGATAGAACGGCAGGTCGTACACCACCGAAGCGTTCCAAAAATGCTTGGAATCGAAATCCGACGGGCCGCGCTCGGTCGATTGTTGCTGCGGGTAAGTCTGGTTAGTCACAAACCCCGGCCCTTCGTAGGAGAGCGTATCGATGCTCTTCGAGAACCGGTAGTTGGTGGCGAACTGAACGCCGTTGGAGTATCTACGGCTCAGCGTCACCAACAGCGCATTGAAGTTCGTGTTGACGTCCGGCATGGCGGCGTACACCGCAAAGAAAGACGGGTTGTTTTTGTAGAGGAAGTTCTGGTTCACTATGCGAATCTGCTTGTGCCCGGCGCTACCCTGATAGCCTATCGTAGCCACGAACCGGCGCGGCAATTGCACCTCCGTGTCCAACGACCAGACATAGACGTAGGGATTGGGCGTATTCTGCTGCGCCATGTAGATCTCGACCGCCGGCCCGTTGGGATGCGCCGGACCTCGCGGCGCGCCGGTCGTCGGGTCGATGCCCACCGCCAGCGCGGGGTTCACCGGGTAGCCGAAGACCGTGTTGTCATTGCCTAGCGAGTAAAGAATCTGACCTGCGGCGAAGGGCGTGCTGAACGACGTGGTGGCCGTACCGCAGCAGATACCGTAGCGTGCGAAGTACGGTGGGTTCCCGTGGGTGTTATCGAATACTACGCCCGGAATGCGATTATAGAAAACGCCGAAGCCGCCGCGCAGTACTGCCTTGTCGTGCAACGGCGTGGGG
>JANYJN010000341.1 GCA_025358475.1 Candidatus Solibacter sp. | reverse complement strand
CGCCGGCGGAGAGTTCGCCGTCGCGGAGGATTTCGACAATGGCAATGCGCGTGGGATGGGCAAGAGCCTGGAAGACGGTTGCCTTGTAGGCCCGCAGGTGACTGGGCATGATATTAGAGTATTCGATCTCTCGAATGTTCGCAAGTGCGCAATTTTGGGGGTGAGGCGGGTTGGACGCGGGTTTGGTGAGGGAGGAGGTAAGTAAGTTCATTTTGTTAGGGTTGGGAGGGAAAATGGGTTCGTCTGGTATTTTGGTTAGTTGAAGTTCGGGGCCTTCCTCCTGGGTTTGGCGGCGGAACGTAACCGCCGATACCATTGTATCTCAGGCGGACAAGCTGGTCTGGGGTAAGTCGTTTAGGTTCAATGCAGATTAGGGTGAAATGGTGGGTGGAGTGGGCGATTTGCGATTCCGAGCCTTCGTTATCACTGTCGCGGGCAACGCGGGTCGGCATGGAAACGTGCGCCTGGCGACCATGTCGACCACGTGGATTGCACCGGCATTTCGACCGATTCAGGATAAACTAACAATATGGACTGGAGCCGTTGCATCGCTGTTGACCGGAGAAAGAACACTTCTACCAGTAGCTGACAAGAGATCAAACTCGGTCAATTTCGAAGACGCCCCCATCTATGCCAGCACTTCATAAATGTCTTAGTTTCAGCTTCTTGGATAGATCGTCGGATATGAAAGACGTCTTGTCTGGCGATTTCTGGGTAAACCCGGCAGGCTCCCTCCCTGTTCAATCTCACCGTCACAAACAAAGCGGCAGGGCCTGAGCTTCCGGTTCTCGTCGCCGGGGCCGAGGCCCGGACCAACAAAATGGGGCCCTCAACCGTTTAACAAGATATGAACGGACAGCACATGGTGCGTGCCCTTCCGGTCGTCCTAGTTGGCAACGTTGGCAACCCGGTCGAGCGACTGACATCGTTGTTCGATGCTCACCACGACCGTCTCTACCGCTTGGGAAGGCGACTTGCCCCCAGCGCCGACGACGCTCTCGACCTCGTTCAGGAAACGTTTCTAAGAGCGGCCCGATTCCCGAAGTCCATTCCCGTCGGCGAGGTGAATGAAGAGGCATGGCTGGTGCGGGTGCTCATCAACATCCGCCGAGACCAGTGGCGGAAGTTGTCTGTTAGCGACCGCCACGAAAAGGCAGAGTTGGCAGGCGGCCATTTGGCGAGCACGGCCCCGGACCCTGAAGCCGCGCTGATTGCTAAGAGCGTCGTATGGCAGGCGCTCAACGTCTTGCCACCGCGCCGCCGGGCCATTGTCGTCATGTGTGAACTAGAGGGGTTGGCCATTCCCGCGATTGCTGCCCTCCTTGGGATCACCGCAATCACGGTTCGTTGGCACCTGTCGATGGGCAGGCGCGATCTGACCCGCGCCCTGAAACCTTAAAAAGGAGACACCGATGGAAAGCCTTAGGGAGCTATTGCGCGCCGCAGACCCACTTCGGCACGAACGACCGTTGACGTCAGGCCAGCGCGACTTCCGCCGTCATGCGGTCCTTGCGGCGGCTTCCGCCGTCGGGAATCCTGCCGAGGTGCGATCAAGATCGCGGATTGCCGTCCTCGCCACCGTCGGCTCGATAGCGATCGTCGCCTTCTTCCTCGGCTCGCTCGCCCGGTCGCCGTTCATTAGCGATTTGCAGGCGGCCATTAGCTTGGAAGTGAGGCTAGCCGAAGACAAACCTGCTAATGGCTTGCATGAGGCGAAGGTGTCGGGCACCGAACGGCTGGTCTACCTTCACGACGAGGTCATCGTAACCAATAGCGATATCGCGTCGGCCCAGGTCATTCAGGACAGTGGCCCGGCGCAATACGGCGTAAGATTCGAATTCTCCGCATCCGGGACCGAGAAAATGCGCACGGCTACCGCGAACCATATCGGAAAACCCGTGGCGATCCTCATCGCTGGTCAGGTCGTTGCGGCTCCTGTAGTGCGGACGCCTATTGGCTCATCCGCGGTCCTCAACGGCAACTACACGAGGGCCCAGGCCGAGAGAATCGCCAGCGGCATTCAAGTTCATTAGAGTTCCCACCGGGACTAGTGGCCGGATATGTGGGGACTTCTCAAGGCACGTCTGTGTACGACGACTACTCAGGACTCAGGATCATCTCGAAAGACGCAACGTGTTCGATACGAGCTTGCCGTCCCAACATGGGAATTGATTGGGGTTTGGATAACCGTACAGGGGGCACGGTGGGTTAGCAGTGCCTTGAAAATAGGCGCAATCCCACTCCACCCATAGATGCACTGGTTGCTGAAGCAATGCGGGTAACGGAGTCATAGCCGAGAGACCCGGACTCCATCCAGCACGCCAATCGGCGGCGGGCAATTCGAGAGTGTAACTTGCGTGGGGGGCCATTGGGATGACAATCGGGTCGAAGCGACCCCTGATGGGGTTGGCACCGTCGAGCGTGAAACTATGCTGGCCGTCGGCGGCTGCAGCGAATAGCCTCAGTCGATGTCTGGAGATTCCTGCGCCCGTAGCGAACGCGAACGGTAGCAACATCGGGTTGCGGCCAAGGTAGTTCACAGTGACGCGAACCTGAAGGTCAACACCGCTGCCAGGCAATATGGCCACGGACATTCTCAATCCGTCCGCCGTCTGCCCCCAATCGGCCGTCTCGGCGGCCCCACAGGGCAGGGTCATCCAAAGCAACGCCGAGACAGCCAGTGCTGGTTTCATGACCCTATTAGACACCGGGGCAGGAGTGCGAGTTTCTGCCGTGGCCTGTGCAGGGCCTTATCCACATGCCTGTGACATGGCTGACGATATGTGGCGTTACCGGAAAATGGCGGTCTCGAAGACTCGGCCAGTGCATTTGGCTGTATCACGCGCTAGGCTGGCGCGGTCGCTGGTGATGGCGCCGATCCGGTAACTGCGTCGGCGAATTCCAGAACGGAGTTATTACCGGCGGGCGGTCCGGCGCGCTACTTCTGCTGGGGGGGATATTTGTCGAAGGACTTTCTGACCATAGCGTCCAGCTTTCCCTCGATTTTCGCGGCGTCGCTTTTGTCCTGTCTGGCGACGGCGCGCCAGACCAGGGAACGGGTGGTGGCGTCGCGCAGGTCGATGACCAGGGTGCCCTCGATGTAGGGCACTCTCACCACACGGGTCCCCCAACCGCGCCAACCGGCAGGGTATCTCTCGACTTGGGCTTTGCGGGCCGAGCCGAAGTGGTAACGCACGTTCAGATCGCTTCGGCCGGAAGCCGGTGTAAGGCCTTTGGCGGTAAGATCGCGCGCGAGGGCGGCCTCGATACGCTGCTTGACCAATTCGCTGTTTAGTGCCGGGTTCTTGCCGTTCAACTGGCCGTCGGGATGGCGAAGGTCTTGAACTTAGTGAAGTCGGCGGCCGGGTCGAATTCCACCGTCACGGTCTGGGCCAATGCGCCAAGAGCGGCAAGCAGGGAAAGGATGAGCAGCCTCATTTCCGGTACGATAGCACGGAATGGAGCGTGTTAAGGCTGCCGAGAGACGCGCCGGTGGCACATGCCGCGCTCGACCATCGATACTCAGCGGGTTGCTTCACCAGTCCCGCACGAACTGGATTCTCTTCGATGTAGTTCCGGATATTTTCGAACTCCCGTTCGTCCCGCACCGTGTGGTCATAACTCTCTTCCTGCCAAAAGCGGCTTCCGGTCATTGTCAGCATCGCGTTGGCCCGTTTGCCGGTGATGCCTTTCAACGATCTTGTCAGTTTCGGCAATGCAATGGAGGGAGTAGCCAGCAGATGAACGTGGTTGGGCATGATTACGAAGGCATGTAAGACATAGTGTCCCAGGATGTCGGCGTTATAGTGGATGGCTTCTACGATCATGTTGGCAATGGCTGGTTGGCGCAGGTAGAAGCTCCCAGTGCAGGCTTCGTCCAGCAATCGATCCATGGCGGCAAATGCTTGTCCGGAGGTGAGGGCTTGCGTCGGGAAATCGCGGTGGGCGGGCAGGCTGTCATGGAGACGCCAGGTGAGGAAAACGGGGTGGTCAGTGTGATTGTCGTGTGGAAGCCGGCGCTGGTACAGAGGCATATTGGGATAGTTG
>JANYJN010000323.1 GCA_025358475.1 Candidatus Solibacter sp. | reverse complement strand
TGCGTACAAGCGCGTCAAGGGTTCCCCTGGAAGCGCGACAGGTCGCGGCGTACATAGCCTGGGGCGGACCGGTTGCGGGTGCAGGCTAAACAAGATAGGTCTTTAATGACGCGACCGCGATGCACGGGATCGCAACTCTTCTGCGGCACGGAACCAATCCTCATGCGGTGACCCATGCGGACAGCCTCTGGCTTGCCAGAGTTCATGAGCGAGAGCCGCGATTTCAGCATATCCGAAGGCGGCACTGCCGTGTCCAATCTTGGCCGCTTGACTGTGCTGATGAGCGTCTTGGGAGTGCTCGAGGGCTTGGCGTGAAAGCTCATGTCCGGTCAGGTGATCCTGTTTCCCCTGGTACTCAGCAACACTATGGGCATGTGCGGCTGCGTCGTGTAATTCCGCGGCTAGTTGGTGGTTCTCATACTGTGATCCCTTGTTATAACGAGTGGACATTTCCTGGGCTCCTTCTGCCTGAGTTGGTATCGGCTTACGTTGCATGTCTGTAAGCGTGATGGAAGTACTTTCTGGTCGTGACTAAGGTCAGGGTCCCCCTCTATTTGCCTGTCGTGTCTAATGTTCGGCGGCAGATGGGCGTGTGAAGCAAGTACGTTTCGTTACCAACGTTTCGTGCTCGGTCACCTCCCAAGGAAGGTAGTTAACCCTTCTGACGTGCACGCGGCAGACCAAACCCTCGGGGTGGGCGTTTGGTTGTTAGCCGCGCCGGCAATCTTCCGTCAAAAACCTTCGGCCTTTGTCGTGCTCATACCGTAAGCTACTAATAAAAGGAGCCTAATGGCGGGTATTTCGATCCATAGTGTTCTTCAGCACTAACTGGCACACTGACAAACCCGGTTGGTAGTGCACGGCACTGCAAGTCGCAAAGGCGACGGAGGTTGTCGAATCACGGACCAGATAAATGTCATAGTGCAGCCAAACTACAGCAACGAGCGCGTGTTAAGGCACGATCTGGGGATGGCTGGTAGGGAAAACACGCTTCACAACTGCCCGGGAGGGCAACGACATGTTGACAAAAACTACGAACGTGGAAGGCTTCTCGATCCAAGCTACGGACGGTGAGCTTGGAGCCGTCAATCAGTTCTATTTCGACGATGAGACATGGGCCATCCGTTACCTCACGGTAGAATCCGGCGGCTGGCTTGGCGGCAGGCAAGTACTGATCTCGCCATTTGCCGTTGTTCATACGGACTGGCAAGCCAGGCGCTTGGATGTGGCGCTGACCAAAAAGCAGGTTGAGAACAGTCCCGACATCGACATGCACGTGCCCTTCTCCCGGCAGCACGAGGCCGCGTACCTAGGGTATTACGGGTACCCCTATTACTGGGGTGGTCCTTATCTGTGGGGCACAGGCTACTACCCAACGGGATTGGCTGTTCCGGCAGATGTGTCTAAGGAAGGGTTGGCGGACAGGATTCGGAAAGAGTCGAAGGATTCACATCTGCGCAGTACCGCAACCGTCACTGGCTACCACATTGAGGCGTCGGATGGTGAAATCGGCCATGTGGACGGGTTTGTATTTGACGATGCAGCCTGGGCTATCCGCTATATCGAGGTGGCAACGCGAAATTGGTGGCCAGGCAAGAAGGTGTTGGTTTCACCGGCGTGGATTGAACGGGTGAGCTGGACGGATTCCAAAGTCTACGTCGGCCTCTCCCGGGAAACCATCAAAAACTGCCCGGAGTACGTCGAGTCCATGCCGATCACTCGAGAGTATGAAACTGGGCTCTATTTACACTACGGCCGACCGCCATATTGGCTGCACGAAGCCGAACGCGAGTCCCGTTTTTCCCTGCGCGGCGTTTAGTTACAAGGCGCGGGAGTTACACTCCATGCGCCGTGGCAGCCCGAGAAAGGTTCGCCCCACGGTCGCGGCAAGGCAGAAAATTTCGGGATACGAATAGAACGGACCTTTTTATATGGTAATTGTTACCTAAGAAAGTGCCCCAAGGTGTTGGTAAAAATCACTGGAACGAAGGACGGCGAAAACCGGAAGGTCGAGACGATAGACCTTCAGTAAGAAGCCGAGGAGCCGTACCGGACCAGATACGGACGGCTCCTTTCCGCGCATCAGGCGCGCGCCAGCGGTAGTTGCTGAGCTTCCTCAAAAGCTTCAACGGCCAAGTCCGTATCTCAAGCCCTCCATTAGCTGACCGCCCTTTCGCAGCTTACCGACGATCCACTCCGGTTGTCCCCCAGCTTGACGCCATCTCTGTACGCATCCTTGGGGGAGAATAGTCTCATGGGTCTCATCGATGTGCTGCTGGGCCGGCCGCTTGCGACCGAGGAAGAGAAGGCGGAACGAATAGGACCCGTCAAAGGGATTCCCATTTTCGGCCTGGATGCGCTCAGCTCCGCCGCCTACGGGCCGGAAGCTGCCCTGACCCTCTTGATTCCCCTGGGTGTGGCCGGCGTGGCTTACATAGTCCCCATCAGCATCAGTATCGTCTTCCTCCTCGCCATCGTTTACTTCTCCTACCGCCAGACCATCATGGCGTATCCCCAGGGTGGCGGATCCTACACCGTCGCCAGTGAAAACCTTGGTGTGTGGGCCGGATTGTTGGCCGCGGCCTCGCTAATGGTGGATTACGTCCTGACAGCGGCGGTCGGCATTTCGGCTGGCGTGGGTGCCCTGATTTCCGCCATACCCTCGCTAGAGAAGCATACCCTCGCTCTGTGCCTGGCAATTCTGATTGTGGTAACGCTGGTGAATCTCCGGGGCGTCAGCGAAACCGGCGGCATCTTCCGTGTCCCAACATATCTGTTCATCTTCTGCCTGCTCGCCATGATCGCGCTCGGCGCCATCAAAACGTTGGCGGCCGGCGGCCATCCCGTCCCCGTGGTCGCACCCTCCCACTTGATGGGGACCGCCGGAGCCCTGGGCATTTGGCTGCTGCTCCGCGCGTTTGCCAGCGGGTGCACGGCCATGACCGGAGTGGAGGCCGTAAGCAATGGTGTC
>JANYJN010000307.1 GCA_025358475.1 Candidatus Solibacter sp. | reverse complement strand
TTGGCCTGCTCGATTGAGACTCCGTGCTCTCGCGCAAAGCGCCAAGTCTTCTGGCATTCGCTCTTTGTGCCCTTGAAGCCAGCGCAGACGACCTGCTTGGAGGTGCCGCGACGCGGGGTAATCGGTTTGCCGCAAACCTCGCATTTGATCGGGGGCCGGGACGGCGGCTTGGGACTGCGTTGGCGCGTGCCGACCTTCCACATGTAGACGGTTGCCCCGCTAACCTTGACGCCGACGCGGACGCCCGCGCGCACCGCGGCCGAGTGGATCGATGAACGGACTCCCTTTGGCGTTGTGCCGTCGTGGAACATGAACTTCAATGCCTGATTGGGACCGAGCAGGAGCAGATGCCTAACTGAGGAGTCCCAATACCCCTTCGTAACGCGCGGCCCGAGGGCCGTTTGAATCTCAGACAGCTCTATGACGCTTCGTTCCGGTTCTGGATCGTGCTTCGATAGGCGTTTCACACCGCACAGCGACCCGATCCATCGCCGCAACCCTGTTGCGCGTCGCCCGGTCCCACCTGCCGCCGTACGACATTTCCACTAACTTCTGGTTTGGCCGGTGGCTCCGGACAAGATCTTCATCAGCATCGTTCGACAGTTCGATTGCTCGATTCTGGCAAGTCTCCAATTTCCTTTCCCGCATAGCGTGGCGATTTTCGAGACAGGACTGTATGAGACAGGATGTAGTCGCGCCGCGTAAGCCATTGCTGGCTCAGCGGGTTTCGAGGTAAGAGGACGAGGTGCGCCCGCGAAATCCGTTCTCGCATTGCGTATACGGTTACGGGAGTACGAGAGTGGCGGGAACGCGGGCTGTTTCGGGTTTCTCAGCAGTCGAACCCTGCGCGGCAGTCGATTCGTTCGAATCGAGCGCCACGCAGGTCGGAGGACCGTTGCCCGTGTGAGAGGAGTGTCGCGACCGGCAAGCCTATTCCCCCCGGCGCTTCCGCAAGTGGTGCGAGAGACCGGCGAACAGTTGCTCCAGCGTCAAATTGAAAGTTTCGCAGATCCGCAACAGCGTGGTTACGGTAACCGGACGTCCGGCCTCGATCATCTGCCAGTGACGCACACTGAAGCCACGGGAGATCATGTCTTCCTGGCTCAGTTGACGCTCCGTTCTGTAGGACCGGATCCGGTGACCCAACGCGCGGAAAAACCGCACGTAATGTTCCGGCAGGTCTCTGCTGGCACCCACTCTTCCAGGGTGCGTGCCCACGAGCAAAAAAAACACGAGCAAAAATGCGTATCGTGTTGCAGATACGGGTGCTAAAACGTTGCGTCGGTGCCCGCATCTACGTCGAGTGGAATGAACCGACGAAGGTGGTGCTAGACGGGAGCCGCGCCGATGCCGGGACTGCTAGGTCTGCCCGACGAGCCACCGGAGTAGGCCTCCTGTAGCCGTGTTACGTCCTCGCGTTTCAATAGCGGCTTTTCAATGCTCTTCAAGCCCTGCGGAGCGAATTACCTCATCAGTTCTGATATCAGATACAGTAGTCAGGTTGATGGCATTACTGCGTCCCCAGCACCACAATCCGCGAACTCGTGTCGCGACGGCAAGAAGGGGACGAACGACGAATAGAAGGCACATCCCGCGAACCGCTGAATACAATGGACCAAGCCACGCACAGCAAGATCGTCTCCTTCCTCTGGGGAATAGCAGACGACGTTCTCCGCGACCTGTTTAAGCGCGGCAAGTACCCGGATGTGATTCTGCCGATGTGCGTCTTGCGCCGCCTGGACGCCGTGCTGGAGCCGACCAAGAAAGCCGTCCTGGAACAAAGGGATCTGCTCGATTCGGCGGGGATCACGGAACAGAGCGCGGTGCTCTGCGACGCCGCTCAACAGGCCTTCTACAATACGTTCACCCTGCGGGACCTTCGGGCTCGCAAGAGTGAGCAGCAATTGCGCCTCGATTTCGAGGATTACTTAGGCGGCTTTTCGCCCAACGTACAGGACATCCTTGAGAATTTCAAGTTCCGGAACCAGATCCCGACTCTCTCGAAGGCTGACGCCCTCGGAACGTTGATTGAGAAGTTCCTCGACCCGGAAATCAATCTCAGCCCCACGCCTGTGCTAAACGGCGACGGCTCCGTGAAGCACCCGCCCATGGACAACCACGCGATGGGAACGGTCTTTGAAGAGCTGGTCCGCAAGTTCAACGAGGAGAACAACGAAGAAGCCGGGGAACACTGGACTCCGCGCGACGCGGTGAGGCTGATGGCGAACCTCGTTTTTCTTCCCGTCGCCGACACGCTCGAATCGGGGACCTACAAAATATATGACGGCGCGTGCGGGACGGGCGGCATGCTGACGGTCGCGGAAGAGACGCTGCTGACGATTGCCTCCAGCCGGGGGAAAGAAGCGCGCACGTACCTTTATGGCCAAGAGATCAACCCTGAAACCTACGCAATCTGTAAAGCGGACATGCTGCTGAAGGGTGAGGGAGATCACGCCGACCATATCATCGGCGGCGCGGAGCACTCCACGATCTCGCACGATGCCTTCCCCGCGGAAGAGTTCGCCTTCATGCTCTCGAATCCGCCTTACGGGAAGAGTTGGAAGAAGGATCTGGTGGACATCGGCGGCAAAGACAAGATGCGCGATCCGAGATTCAAGATTGCGCATGCCGAGGACACGGACTACTCCCTGATCACACGTTCCAGCGATGGGCAGTTGCTCTTCCTGGCCAACATGGTCAGCAAAATGAGTCACGACACGACTCTCGGGAGCCGTATAGCAGAGGTCCACAACGGCTCTTCATTATTTACCGGAGATGCTGGGCAGGGCGAAAGCAATGTCCGCCGGTGGATAATCGAAAACGACTGGGTGGAGGCGATTGTTGCGCTCCCGCTGAACATGTTCTACAACACGGGCATCGCGACCTACATCTGGGTGGTCACGAATCGCAAGCCGGAACACCGTCGCGGCCAAGTCCAGCTAAACGACGCGACCGAATGGTTCAAACCGCTGCGGAAGAACCTCGGCAAAAAAAACTGCGAGCTAACCGAAGACGATATCAAGCGCATCTGCGAAACCCACCTAAACTTCGAGGAAACCCCTCAATCGAAGAAGTTCCCGAACAAAGCTTTCGGCTACTGGAAGATCGTCGTGGAGCGTCCGTTACGACTCCACAGCCAGTTCACGCGCAAAGCCATCGATTCGCTCCGGTTTTGCTCGGGCGATGGGGCAATCCGTGATGAACTCCACGATCAATTTGGCGCCGCGCTTTTCGAGGATTTTGAGACAGTGCGGCTGCTTCTCGAAAAACACCTGAGCGAATGGGGCAAGACCGAAGAGAGCGGTGCCGAGGACGAAGGCGAGGAAGACGCGGAGGCTGCGAAGCCCAGTTTGTCCGAAAAGCGGAAGAAGAAGCTCCTGGACCCGGCCACATGGCGCCGCGACGCCCGCCTCGTTGAGATCGCGGAGAAACTGCGCGCGGAACTGGGCGATGGTCTGTTCGAGGATCACAACCTTTTCCGGCATGAGGTGGACCAGGCTCTCAGCCGCCTAAACCTGAAAGCCAGCGCCGGTGAACTGAAGCTGATATTGCGCACCGTAAGTTGGCGAGTTGAGTCGGCCGCGCCAGTGATCGCAAAGATCCACAAGCGCGGGAAAGTGGATGCCGACCCCCTCCACGGGAAGTACGAGTTGACGATTGGCGGCAAGCCGTCCGTAGTGGAATACGAACCCGACTCCGAACTACGGGACACCGAGCAAGTTCCATTGCTGGAGCCGGGCGGAATCGAGGCGTTCTTCCGGCGTGAGGTCCTGCCGCATGTTCCTGATGCGTGGATCGACCCGGACGCGACCAAGATCGGCTACGAGATTTCGTTCACCCGGCACTTCTATCAGCCGAAGCCGTTGCGCACACTTGGGGAGATCCGCGCCGATATCCTCGCCGTCCAAAGCGAGGCCGAGGGACTGCTGGATGAACTTGTCAAAGGAGCCTCGAAGTGAGCGACGAGAAACGGCTTCCCCCACCCTTGCCGCCGGAGGGGACGGGGCAATTAGTTCTTTATCGCACCGAGGACGGGCAAAACCGCATCTCCTGCCGTTTGGAGGGGGACTCTGTGTGGCTGACCCAGGCCGCGATCGCAGACCTCTTCCAGACGACACCGCAGAATATCACCCTACATATCGGGGCGATCTACCAGGAGAGAGAACTCGGCGAAGACTCAACTTGTAAGGAATACTTACAAGTTCGGCAGGAAGGCTCGCGGCAGGTGAACCGCCGCCTGAAGCACTACAACCTCAACGTGGTGCTTGCGGTCGGGTATCGAGTGCGGTCGCCGCGCGGCACCGAGTTTCGGCAATGGGCGACAGCCCAATTGGAGCAGTACGTGGTCAAGGGCTTCGCAATTGACGACGAACGCCTAAAACAGAGCGGTGGCGGCGAGTACTTCGATGAACTGCTTGCCCGCATCCGTGATATTCGTTCTTCGGAGCGGGTGTTCTGGCGAAAAGTCATGGACATCTATGCGACGAGCGTTGATTACGATCCGAAGGCGGAGGCATCCCAGAAGTTCTTCGCCGTGGTGCAGAACAAGATGCATTGGGCGGCACACGGCCACACCGCCGCCGAAGTGGTTGCGCGGCGTGCTGATTCAACAAAGCCCAACATGGGCCTCACGACGTGGACCGGCAGTCGGCCACGCCGCACCGATGTCGGTTTCGCCAAGAACTACCTGACCCATGAAGAAATCGATACGCTCAACTTGATCGTCTCGGCCTATCTCGACTTTGCGGAACTACAGGCCCGCAACCGTAAGCCCATGACGATGCGTGAGTGGATCTCCAAGCTCGACAGCTTCCTGAAACTGAGCGACCGCGATCTCCTGACGCACGCCGGGACAGTCTCCCACGACGCCGCTTTGGCAAAAGCGCAATCGGAGTACGACAAGTTCCGGGCAATCGAGGACGCTAAACCTCGGCCCGTCGATGCGGATTTCGAAAAGGCAATCGAGCAGACTAAGAAGATCGCTGCCGCCAATCCGAAACACAAACCGAAAAAGGGGAAGGAATGATCAGCGGTCTGAAACCGTATCCGGAGTACAAGGAATCAGGACTCCTATGGGCCGACAGGGTGCCGGCGCACTGGGATGTCGTGCCTAATCGCGCATTGATCCGCCGACGCAAAGTGCTCGTCGGGACGAGGCATCCGGACTACCAGCTTTTGTCGCTCACGAAAGGTGGCGTGATCGTCCGTGACGTTGAAAGCGGCAAAGGCAAGTTCTCAGCCGACATGGGTACGAGCCAAGAGGTGCGCGCCGGCGATCTGGTGTTCTGCCTATTCGATGTCCCTGAGACACCACGTACCGTCGGCTTATCGCGTCACAACGGCATGATCACTGGAGCATACACAGTCTTTGAGTGCCGTGATGCAGTCCTTGCCGCATTCTTGGATGTGTTCTACCGAGCGTTGGACGACCGGAAACTTCTCAGCCCACTCTATTCGGGCCTTAGGAACACGATCCCGCCGCCGCGCTTCCTGGGCTCTAAAACACCCATACCTCCTCGCTCTGAACGGGAGGCAATAGCCCGCTTCCTCGAATATGTGGAACGGCGCATAGGCCACTACATACGTGCGAAGCGCAAACTCAACGGCCTACTGAACGACCAGAAACGATCCATCATTGACCGCGCCGTGACTCGCGGCTTGACCCCCGATGTTCGCCTCAAGCCCTCCGGAATGCCTTGGCTCCGCGATGTCCCGGCGCACTGGACTGTGCTCCGGGCTAAGTATGTGTTTCGCGAGGTCGATCAACGTTCGGTCACCGGACAGGAGGAGTTGCTCTCGGTTTCCCATATCACTGGAATAACGCCGCGAAGCGAAAAGAACATCACGATGTTCAAGGCGAAATCCTACGTCGGCCACAAAGCTCTGCCGCCCGGGGGATCTCGTGATAAACACGATGTGGGCGTGGATGGCAGCATTGGGAGTATCGGCTCGCAACGGCATTGTCAGTCCGTCTTACGCCGTCTATCGACCCATGAAACCTGAATCGATCGTTGGATCGTACTTCGACTACCTCTTGCGGTCTGGTCCTTATGTTTCGGAATATGTTTGCCGCTCGACTGGAATCCGCAACTCACGACTGAGGCTGTACCCAGATCAATTCTTCAAGATGAATGTTCTGCTTCCACCAATTGCAGAGCAAAGGCAAATAGCCGAGTGGATCAGCGCTGAGACGGCGGGACTCACGCGTCAGATTCATCGTGCGCAGCGGGAGATCGATTTGATCCGCGAATATCACGAGAGGCTTCTGAGCGATGTTGTGACGGGCCAACTTGACGTGCGGCAAATCGCGGTTGGCCTTCCGGCTGAGGCGGAAACGCCGGATGGAGCTGGCGATGTTGACTTCGCGGAGGAACCTGAAGAACTCCTGGAAGCGGTGGAAACCAATGAGTAGCCGCCCTGCGATTCCGAAAGCAATAAGAGAACAGCTGTTATTCGAGGTCCGGCACCGTTGCGCGGTCGACTGCGAACCTGTGGCGCCCGAAAATGCCCATATTGAACCCTGGTGCAAGACGCAGGACAATAGTGCATCCAATTTGATCGTCCTTTGCGCGAATTGCCACACGCGTTCGCACGCAGAGAAATGGTCAGAATCGATGCTTCGAAAATACAAACAGCAGCCGTGCGCCCTCGAACGTGACCGGATGCCGCCAATGTCGCCGGAGCAGAAGCTGCTCATCGATTTCATTCTATCCTGCCACCCAGACGCGATGAACGAATGGGAGAGGCTCCGCTTCGCCTCCATGACGGCGGCCTACGCGGGTGTCGTCTATCCGGAAGTTCGGGTCGTCTCAGTTACCCCCGCCAGTAGTTGTCGAGTTCGCTTGGAACTACCCGCATCCGGGGCCGCGGCTCTTGTCGCGGGCTTCCAGGCTTGCGATCCGCGGCTGTTCGCGTTCCTGGCGGAGGTTGGCGGCGCCGAGGGGGTACTCCGTATCGAAGCGGCCAAGCCTGAGTCGCCTGCGGGCGCGACCGACACCAGCGAGAAGGGGCTGGAGACCTTAATCTTCACCAGCATGACGGCCTTCGGTTGGATCGCGGGAGACCCGAGTGACTACGACCGCGACTATTCGGTTGATCTCGTCCAGCTAACTGCCTTCCTACAACGGACGCAGGAGGCCGTCTCATCTGAACTCCAGCTCGGCAGCGACAACCCGGAACGTCGCAAGCTGCTTGCCCGCCTGCAAGCTGAGATCACCTCGCGCGGCGTCATTGACGTTCTGCGTCATGGGATCAAGCACAACAAGCACGAACTGACTCTCTTTTACGGCGCGCCCTCGCCGGGAAACGCTAGAGCCGCTGAGTTTTTCGCCGCCAATCGTTTCAGCGTTTCGCGCCAGCTTAGATACAGCCGAGACGAAACGCGCCGGGCTCTGGACCTCTGCTTGTTCATCAACGGCTTGCCGGTGGCAACGTTCGAATTGAAAAACAGCCTGACCAAGCAGACCGTAGAGGACGCCGTGGAGCAGTACCGCCGCGACCGCGATCCCCGCGACCTGCTTTTCAAGTTCGGCCGATGCATCGTGCATTTCGCCATGGACGACCAGCAGGTGAAGATGTGCACGGAGTTGAAGGGCAAAGCCTCCTGGTTCCTGCCATTCAACCAGGGCTGGAATGATGGCGCGGGGAACCCGCCAAATCCCTATAGCCTACAGACGGATTTTTTTTGGAAGAGAATCTTCACGCCTCGTGGCCTCACCGGTGTCATCGAGAACTACGCGCAGATCGTCGAAGAGCCGAATCCCAAGACCGGGAAGAAACGGTACAAACAGATCTTCCCCCGCTATCACCAATTGGACGTCGTGCGCCGCTTGCTGGCCGATGTCGCATGGCGCGGCGCAGGGCGAAGGTACTTGAT
>JANYJN010000286.1 GCA_025358475.1 Candidatus Solibacter sp. | reverse complement strand
GTTCGCGGGCGTAGTGGGAGCGGCGCTTTACTGTATTGCCATGGAATCGGCGGTCGCCACCGCGACGAAGCACCGCGAGCGGATCATCCACGATCTCTCCAACGCCGACGGCCCGATCACGAGCAATTGAAGGTGGCGCAGGACTGCAGCCTGCGGGCGCCCCCGTGCGGGCGCATGTTTTCTCAGCTTCTGAGCTGAGGATTAAGGTATGTCTGGTGCCGATATACGATCAGGTAATCCCTTCATCCCTTCCCGCGCTTCCGGCCGGCGCTGCGTCTGCGGATTTCAGCAAACGTTTCTTTACCGTCAACGAATTCGCCGCGGTCGGCCTGTTCACTGCCGATGGCGATTTCCTTCCGCAGTTCTGCCAGCCGGAGCTGCTTCAACTCTTCTCGCTCCCTAAGAAGCCTCATTCCTTCCCGCACCACCTCGCTCTGCGTTTGGTACGTGCCGGTTTTGAGCAACTCAGCGATGAACCCGTCGAACACGGTGCCAAGATTGACGTTCATATCCGAACTGTAGCTCATATAACAATAGTTGTCAATTATTGACAACGGCGTTGGGCGGGCGGAACAGGACCGCACTTGACCGCCGCGATAAGGATCGTTTATCTTCTGACTAGTCAGACTAGTTGCAAATAAGAATTTCCGTGCCGAAAGCCATCAAGAAGCTACACCGCCAAGCCACCGCGGCCCCCATCGAGAGCCTGACGCTGGCGGGTCCCGGATGGCAACTCCAGGCAGCGAAAGCTCGTTTCAGCGAAGTATTCCGCCGGGCGCGAACCGCGGGGCCGCAACTCATCACGCGCCAAGGCAAGGATGGCGTGGTCATGATACCGGTCGGGCAGTTTGACCGGCTGGTGAAGCGGTCGCGGCAGCCCAAAAGCCTGGTGCAGTTCTTGCGAGAGTCTCCGCTTGTCGGTCTGGAATTGAATTTCGAGAGAGACCACGATACAGGGCGAGACAGCGAACTATGAGAGGCTTTCTCCTCGACACGTCATGGAATGGATGGAGGCGACAGATGAGGGAATGCTCTACCTGAGCGTCCTTACCTTGGGAGAAATCCGCAAGGGTCTGGCTGGCCTTGCACGAGGCAAGCGCAGGACACACCTGGAAACATGGCTGGAGGTTGAACTACAAGACCGGTTCTCAGGCAGGATTCTGGCTATTGACGGACCGGTCGCGGATCGTTGGGGGTTGCTTGCGGCGCAAGCGAAAAGCAGAGGAAAGCCTCTTCCAATCCTCGACGGCTTACTGGCGGCAACCGCGCTTCATTACAATCTCACGGTGGTAACCCGCAACGACAGCGCCTTCAAGAATGCGCAAGTTCAGGTCTTGAATCCATGGAAGCCATGAGTTGCCGGTACGCCAGCCGCCGCCACTTCAAGCCTGCCGACATGCAAAAGGCGCGTCTAAGGGGAGTAATCGGTTTGGGTCAATATTCTTGCCCTTACGAGAACTAGAACCTGAATCTATGATTCGCGCGGCTGCTCTAGTTCCGAGTCCAATTCGGCCACTGACGGCGCCCCGCAGAGCACTTCCGCCGGAATCCGGGATGGTAGGGACTTCCGAGATGCCGACTTGTGGGGAGTAACCGACGAACTCATGCCGTATCATAGGGGTATGGCGGAATTGGTGTTCGAAGTAGTCTTAGATGCCGACGGCGGCTATTGCGCGGAGTGCCTCACGGAAAACATCTTCACTGAGGGGGATACCTGGCAGCAGTTGCGCGAGAACGTGCTTGAGGCCACGACGGCGTTCTTCTTCGACCAACCCCTGCCCGCGCGAGTTCGCCTCCACCTGGTCCGCGACGAGATCATGTCCGTGGCATGAAGATCCCACGCGATGTCTCGGGTACCCATCTCGCCAATGTTCTGTGTCGGCGCTGGCAATACGCCGAGGTGCATCAGGTTGGCAGCCACATCATGCTGGAGACATCAGAACCGACTCACCAACGGATTGCAATTCCGGAACACGACCCTGTCCGACTCGGAACGCTCTTTTCAATCCCCCGCGCTGTCGCCCAGCACAAAGGCGTAACACGCGACGCGATCATCGGGAGCTTGTAAAGCCTCGGGGATCGCAAGTTGACTTATCGGTACTAATTCCGCCCAATGTCCGGATTGCCTCCCGCGCATTGCTCTGAGTGGCGCAACCTGAGAGGATCTGGGTCCAACCATGAGTATTTCGCTGCAGAAGAGGACGGAAGACCTCGACGAAGCCTTGCGGCTCATGCTGAGCATCATAGGCGACGGCCGACT
>JANYJN010000254.1 GCA_025358475.1 Candidatus Solibacter sp. | reverse complement strand
GGCGGCGTCGGTATGATGACCAGCTTCGGCACCGGCATTTCCATGACGCCCCTGGAACTTGCCGCCCTGCTCGGCGCCATCTCCAATGGCGGCACCATGTACTATCTGCAATACCCGCGCACCCAGGACGACGTCGATCGCTTCGCCCCTAAGGTGAAGCGCCCGCTCCAACTCGCCCCCACCGGCATCGAGGACATCAAGTTCGGCATGCGCGGCGCCGTCGATTTCGGCACCGCCCGCCGCGCCGGTTACGATGCCACCGAACCCATCCTCGGCAAGACCGGCACCTGCACGGATTTCCAGACCGCCAGCCACATGGGCTGGTTCGGTTCGTTCAACGAGGTGGGTGCGCATCGCCTCGTCGTGGTGGTCATGCTCACTGGCGGAAGCAACGTCAGCGGCCCCATCGCCGCCGGCGTCGCCGGCAGCATCTACCGCCGCCTCTCCGCCGAACGCTACTTCGTCGCCAGCGCCGACCTGAGGCAGAAGTCCGATCTACCCGAGATCGTCACCACCATGCCCTGCTGCGCCCTCGACCGCTAGCAAAAAGCGTATTCAGCCGCCGATAAACGCGGATAAACGCGGATAACCATTCTTTGTGTTATCGGCGTTTATCTGCGTTCATCGGCGGCCATAGATTTGCTTCCGCTTCGCCTTCAGCCCCGCGATCAGCGCCGGCGGCCCGTAATAGTTCTGAGAGGTATCGCCTCGGGACGGCACTCCCAATAAAGAGCGGCTGCTTGATGGGAAAAGACGCATTCACGGAACGCCCCGCTCCAGTTCCCGCGCTGCTACCGTCGCGCTTCTCATTGAAACATCCCTTGCTGGGCCCCCT
This sequence comes from Candidatus Solibacter sp., assembly GCA_025358475.1. GTDB lineage: Bacteria > Acidobacteriota > Terriglobia > Bryobacterales > Bryobacteraceae > Solibacter. The sequence goes on along the minus strand of JANYJN010000254.1, from coordinate 24,244 downwards.
GGCGGCCCTGGCTTCGGGCATCCTGGTATACCGTTTCGTGCCGCTGGCGGCATCCGAATCGATCGGGGCCATCGCCGCCTTCCTCGCCCTCGGCCTGCTGGCGCTGTGGCGCGGATCGCGCCGGTTGGCCGGCGTCTGCTGCCTGCTCGGCATGTTCTTCGCGGGGGCGCTCGATTCGCTGGTGCACCAACCCGGGCCGCCGCCCACCGTCGATGCCACCGGCCGCGAAGTGGTCATTCTCTCGGGTTGCGTGGTAGAGCCACCGGCCATCTCGGGCGAGCGCGAGCGCTTCATCCTGGAACTGGACCGCGACGCGCGGGCGCAAGTCACCCTGTTTACCAAGCCGGGTGAAACTCTGCCCGCGCTCCGCTACGGGCAGAACCTGGAACTCGAAGGCAAGATGCGCCCGCCGCGCAATTTCGGCAATCCGGGGGCCTTCGACTACCGGCACTACCTGGCCCGGCAGGACATCTATTGGACCGTCTCGGCGGCGGCCGGTGGCGTGCGCGTCCTGCCCGGACACTGCGGGAATGCATTCCAGAAAGCCGTGATGGACCTGCGCCAGGCCGCCCTCGCGCGCCTCGAACGGCTCTACCCCGGCGACACTTACCAGGCCGGCATGATGCAGGCGATTTTGATCGGCCAATCCTTCCAGTTGCAGCGCGTCTGGACGGAGCAATACCGCTCCACCGGAACATTTCACGCCATCGTGATTTCCGGGACTCACGTCGCCGTCTTGGCCGCCTTTTTCCTGTTTATGCTGCGCATCTGCTTCGTGCCGGAGAGCCTCGCGCTATTCACCACCGTGCTGGCGGCGTGGCTGTATGCGCTGGTCACGGGGTGGCAGGCGCCATGCGTACGCTCGGCGGCCGGGCTCACGCTGTTCATGATCGCGGGGTATTTCTTTCGCCGGCGCCGCATCATGAATCTGCTGGCGGCGGTAGCGCTGGGGTTTCTGCTGCTCGACCCGGAGCAGTTGTTCGACGCCAGTTTCCAGCTTACTTTTCTGGCCGTGGGATTTTTGGGGGCGTTCGCCTCACCGGCCATCGCCGCAACTTCGGGACCGCTGCTTGCGGGACTCCGCGACCTTGCCGATCGCGGCCGCGATTTCCATTTGCCTCCGCGCGCCGCGCAGTTCCGCATCGAAATGCGACTCCTGGCCGAGACCCTCCGCGCGCCCTTCTGGGTAGTGGTGTGGCCGGCGCGGCTGTCGTTGTTCGTTTACGAGATCGTGCTCACATCGGCGGTGGTGCAACTCGGCCTGGCGCTGCCCATGGTGGTCTATTTTCACCGGCTGGGCTTCTCGGGACTTTCGGCGAACGCCTTCGTGGTGCCGCTGCTGGGCGCCGTGGTGCCGGTCGGGTTCCTGGCCGTATTCACAGGATGGCAGTGGATCGCCAGAATCGCCGGGTTGCTGTTGTGGCTCTCGCAAAAGGTGGTCTGGTTCCACGCCAATATGGAACCGAACTGGCGGATTCCCACGCCGCCGGTGTGGCTCGGCATCGCCTTGGCGGCGGCGCTGGTGGCGGCGGCCATCTGGCGCTCGCGTTGGCCTGGGCTGGCCGTGGCCGCGTTGCTCGTCCTGGTGGTGTGGTCCCCGTTCCCGCCCGACGTGCATCCCGGCGAACTGGAATTGACGGCCATCGACGTGGGCCAGGGCGACAGTCTGCTGGTGCTGTTTCCCGATGGCAAACGCATGCTGGTGGATGGTGGCGGCATCCCCGCGTTCGCTGGCGTCGCGCGCTCGAAGATGGAAATCGGCGAAGACGTGGTGGCCCCCTACCTGTGGGACCGTGGCTTCCGCTCTCTCGACGTGGTGGCGCTCTCCCACGCGCACGAGGACCACTCGGGCGGCCTCGCGGCGCTGATCTCCGCCTTCCACCCGCGCGAGGTCTGGACCGGGGTCACGCCGGATAGTCCGGAGTGGCGCGCGGTGCGCGATCAAGCCGTCGCGGTGGGTGCCAAAATCATGCCGCTGCTCGCGCCGGGGCACTTCGCCTTCGGCGGCGCGACCGTCGAGGTGCTGGCGCCATCGGCGAACTACCTGCCGGCGGACCAGCCGAAGAATAACGACTCGCTGGTCATGCGCGTGACGTTCGGGCAGCGCAGCCTGTTGCTGAGCGGCGATGTGGAGCGCGGAATCGAGCAGGAGATGCTTTACACCAACGAACTGCGCCCCACCGACGTGCTGAAGGTGGCGCACCATGGGAGCCGCACCGGCAGCACTGAAGAGTTCCTGAGCGCGGTGCAGCCGGCGTTCGCGGTGATTTCGGCCGGGTTCGAGAACAGCTACGGGAACCCGCACCCCACCGTCGTGGCACGCCTGCGCGAGCATCACGCCGCCGTCCTGCGCACGGACGTGGACGGCATGATCACCATCCGCACTGACGGTCGCAAAATCCACGTCGAGACTTACTCCGGCCTGCTGAGGCGGAAGTAAGTTACTGTTTCAGAAGTTAACTAACTCAAGGAAAATCCGCTTCCTGACGGTCCCGGCTCGGATTGGAATCGCGTATGCGCCAATCCGAGCCGCAGGCGAAACCGCCTGCGCCACCTCCGTCAAGTCGTCCGCATGCAAGGTGGGGTACGCTTCAGCCTGAGCCGCGAATCCAATCGGAGCCGCGGCGGTGAAGGAGGAGTCGCCTGCCCCACGTCCATTTTCGAGGGAGGCTCCGGCTTGTGTATCCCAGGGAAGCTCCGGCTGCGCTGCCCAGCCCGAAGGGCGCAAGATAGTAGCCCACGGCGTCAGCCGTGCGGAATCGAAGCAGGTAACACTGAGCCCCGGAAGGGGGCGTAAGACTGCCCCACCAGGCACAGGGCCCGCTTACTTCTTCCCGCCCTTCAGCAGCACCTTCACCGGCCGCGTCGCGGCCAGGTTCACTTCGGCAACCGGCTTCTCCATCCGTGCGATCTCTGTGGTCTGCCCGGCGACGAAGGCGGCCGCCGGCGCCTGCCCCTTCTCGATCGCGTCCAGAAGCTTCAACCCGGCATTGCCCAGGGCCGCCAGATCGCGCGAAACCGGCCGCAACTCCACCAGCAGCGGACTCTCCGCCGCCAGTTCCTGGAAGCGCGCATCGTTGCCCGCCCAGCGCGCGAATTCTCGGCGCAGCAAGGCCGCCTCGGCCGAGCTGCCCTTGGGATCCGCCGCCACTTTAGCCGCCGCCAACTCCATGGCGCGCACGCTTTCACTCTCCGGCCGCGCGGCATCCGCCAGCCGGTTCATCGGCGTCAGGCTGGTATACTTCCCGGCGCGTTGCCGCGGACCCAATCCCAACGCTTCCACCGCATCCGCCAGCACGCGCAGCGGCTCCGCCGGGCGGCCGCCCGTCATGCGCTCCAGCATCGGCCCGTAATTGGCGCGATGCTGCACGCCGGTCCACTCCAGCAACCGGCTCACCGCCTCCATGCGCGCGTACATCGAATCCACATCCGTGGTGGAGGCCGGCGACCAGAAGCGCTCGGCAATCGCCGCCGCCCGCGGCCAGATCCGCGAATCCACCATTTCCGAAGTCGTATACTCCGCCCACATGCACATCTCGCCGCCCAGAATGCGCGACTTCTCTTCCGGCGCCAGCTTGTCGGCATCGCCCGACATCGGGTCCACGCCGTAATGAAGAGCCGCCGGACTCAGATGATCCAGGTAATATCCCCACGAGAGAATTCCGCGATAGCCCTTGGTGGCGGCCTCGGCCAGCGACTTCTGCCCGCGCCAGGATTGCACCATGATGTCCCGCGGCAAGTCAGGATGCAGCACTTCGTCCCAGCCGATCAGAATCTTGCCGCGCTTCTGCAGCAGTTTCTGCACGCGCTGGTTGAAAAATGCCTGGATGGCTTGCGCGTCCTTCAGGTTGTTCTGTTTCGCCCACGCCTGCACGCGCGCCGATTCGGTCCACTGCTTAGCCTTCACTTCATCGCCGCCAATGTGGAAATACGGGTCCGGGAAGAGCGCCGTCATCTCCTCGAAAAAGGCGTCGAGGAAGGCGTAGGTCTCCTCGCGGCTCGGGTCCAGCGCGTTCTCAGACACGCCCCATTTGCGGCTGATCTCATACGGCCCCGGGTTGGTGCCCAGTTCCGGATAGCCCACCAGCCATGCCGTAGTGTGGCCCGGGATATCGAACTCCGGCACCACGCGGATGCCGCGGTCGCGCGCGTATTCCACCACGCCGCGGATTTCGTCCTGCGTGTAGTACCGGCCGTCGGAGCCTTCCTGCTGCAATTTAGGGAAACGCTTGCTCTCCACCCGGAAGCCCTGGTCCTCGGAGAGGTGCCAATGAAATACGTTGAGCTTCACGGCCGCCATCGCGTCCAGATTGCGCTTGACCACGTCGAGCGGCATCCAGTGGCGCGCCGAATCCATCATCAGGCCCCGCCAGGGAAAGCGCGGGCTATCCTCGATGTGGACCGCGGGAACTTCGAAGCCATCCTGGTCCAAAGTGACCAGTTGCCCGAACGTCTCCAGGCCGTGCAGCGCGCCGGCGCGCGTCGGCGCTTTGAGCACGGCGCCAACGCTAGTCACATCCAGCGTGTAGGATTCATCCTCGCCGAGGGTTGGATAATCGTTGCCCGCGCTCGCGCACTCGATGCGCATTTTTGGCGGGGTGTCTGTGAGCCCGAGCATGGTGATCCCCGTCTGCCGGGAGAGACGCGCTACGAAGCGCCCGATCCCAGCGTCGAGTCGTGCATCGGGACGGGCACCGGGGGCGCTCACTAGCGCCGCCTTAAACGTGGCGTCCAGGGTAAGCTTGCCCGCGGCCAGCCGCACCGTGACGGGCAGCGGCATCAGCGCAGGCCCAGCCGCCAACGCAGAGGAGATCAGTGTGAGAGGTAACGCAAATCGAAGCATCTCCTCTATAGTGCCCCACTACGCCATCAACGGCAATCTCCGAATCCTGGTTCCAATGGCATCGAAGATGGCATTGCCGATGGCTGGCGCGATTCCGACGATGGGGGTTTCGCCCGCCCCCGCCGACACCAGGTCCTTGCGGTCCAGCAGCACGCTCTCAATCACCGGCACGTCGGCAAACCGCGGCACCCGGTATTTGGCCAGCCGGTTGTTGAAGATTTTGCCTTCGCCGAACTGAATTTCTTCGAAAAGCGCCCCGCCCAACCCCATGACGATCGCGCCCTCCACCTGATTGCGCAGGTGCTCGGGATTCACCACGGCGCCGCACTCGAATGCCACCACCGCACGCAGCACCTTCACCGCGCCCGTCTTTGGGTCCACCGCGACCTCCGCGCAGGTGGCCACGTAGCCGCCCTTCTCGAAGCCCGCCGCGATGCCGAACCCGCGCCCCGCCGTCTTCTGGCGCGCCTTCCAGCCGAACTTTTCGGCCGCCGCCACAATCACGTCGCACAGCCGTTGGTCCTTGGCATTCTTCAACCGGAATGCGAGTGGATCCAGCTTCACGTTTTCCGCCAGTTCATCCATGTACGATTCGCGCACGAAGTGATTCGCCGTCGCCGCGAGGCCGCGATACGACCCTTGCCGCAGCGGCGATTCCGACCAGTGAAACTGTTCCTTCTTCCCTGGAATGTGGTAGGGCGAATGCAGCCCCGACGCGCCCGAGTTGTAGTTGTGGAACTCCCACTCGGTAATGGTCCCGTCCGGCGCCGTCTTCCCGGCCACCTCGATCAGCCCGCCCGGGCGGAAGTACGCCCAGGTCATCTCCTCCTCGCGCGTCCAGTTGCGCTTCACCGGCTTGCCCAGCGCTTTGGCGATGCGCGCCGCCTCCAGCGCCGCGTCGCCGTTGTGCTTGCCGCCATAGCCCGACCCGGTATCCGGCACGATCACGCGCACCCTTTCCTCGGGGATGCCGAACCTCTGCACCAGTTCGCTCCGCACCCCAAAGGGCCGTTGCGTGCCGGTCCACACCGTGAGCTTGCCGCCTTCCCACTCTGCCAGCGCCGCGCGCGGCTCCAGTGGAACGTGCGCGATGTAAGCGATGGTGTAAGGCGTCAGGTTCTTCGCCTTGGCCGCGCCGTCCTGCGCGGTCTGCTTGAAGTATTGAAATACGGTACGGTAATCAGCCGCGGCCGTCACCGGCTTCCATTGCGCCTTGAGTGCCGCGACCGCCGTGGCGGCCTTCTCCACTTCCGGGGCGGCCACTGCCACGAAGTCGCCCTCATGCACCACCTTCACGCCCGGCATGGCTTCCGCCGCCGAAGCATCCAGCGAGATCAGCTTGGCGCCGAATTGCGGCGGATAGAGCACCTTGGCGTGCAGCATCCCTGGCCGCTTCAGGTCCCACGAGTACTTATGCGCGCCGGTGACGATGGCGCGCCCGTTCACCTTGGGCAGCGATTTCCCCGCCACCTTCCAATCCGCGGCCGCCGCCAGCGGCACGCTGGCCGGAATGGTGCGCGTCCACTTCTCGCCATGCGCCAGTTCGCCGAAACTCGCCGAGCGGTCGCCTGCAGACACCCTGCCGTCGGCGATGGTGAGCGTGGTACGCTCCACGCTCCACTTCCGCACCGCCAGATCCAGCAGCATCTCGCGCGCCGCCGCCGCCGCGCGCCGGATCTGCGGCCACATGCGCGGCGTGGTCATGCTGCCGAACGTCCCCATGTCGAACGGCGTGAGGTCGGTGTCGCCCATCACCATCTCTACCGACTCGGGTGGCACGTGCAGTTCCTCCACCACCGCCTGGGTGAGCGAGGTGCGCGCGTTCTGGCCCACCTCCACCTTGCCCGTGTAGACCGTGACCACGCCGGTCTCGCCGATGTGCAGCCACGCGCCGATCTCTAACGGGACCGCTGGCGCATCGCCGCCGCGCCGGGGCCCGCCCGTCTCCTGCGCGTAGATCTCGTCATCCAGCAGCACCACAATGCCGCCGCCCAATAGGGCGAAGAAGTCGCGCCGCTTCATGCCCGACCTCCGTTCCCCGCTAAGGCGCGGATGGCGCGCATCACTCGCGGGTACGTCCCGCACCGGCAGATGTGCCCGTTCATGCCGATGACAATTTCCGCATCGTTCGGATTCGGATTACGCCCCAACAGCGCCACCGCCCCCAGGATCATCCCCGGAATGCAGTAGCCGCACTGCATGGCATCGGCATCCAGGAAAGCTTGCTGCACGGGATGCAGCTTGCCCTCCGGCGCGAGGCCCTCGATGGTGACGATGCGCTTGCCCTCCACCGCGCCCACCTTGGTGAGGCACGATTTCGTGGCCACGCCGTTCACCAGTACGGTGCATGCCGCGCATTGTCCCTCGCCGCAGCCGAATTTCGCTCCGGTAAGATTCAAATCGTCCCGCAGGACGCTGAGGAGCGTGCGGTCCGCATCCACGTCGACCCCCCGCGGCCCGCCGTTCACAAGAAGTTCCGTGACTCTGGCCATGCCTCTATTATGAAGCAGCTTGGCAGGCGGAAGCGCCGGCCGCTTAGATTAGGTAAGCCCAAGAACTGGGATGCTGCTGGCTTGGTGGGGCGGACCCCAGGGCGGACCCCCGGGCGGACCCCCTGGTCCGCGGCCGACGCCCTCGTCGGCCTGTTCCCAGCCTGCAAGATGCCGACGCATGGGCCCGGCGGCGGGACCGGGGGGGCCCGCGCGGACCAGGGGGTCCGCCCCACCAATTCGGCGGCGGGCCGCGGTGTTCTCCACAATCTCAAACGGGATGGCGAGCAGCGTGCTCAGAGGGACGCGGCGCCGCGCGGCGGGCTGCTTGGCGTTCAGCGGTGGGCCACCGTGTTCTCCACGATCTCAAACGGGATGGCGGGCAGCGTGCCCAGAGGGACGCGGCTCCGCGCGGCCGGCGGCTGGGCGTTCAGCGGCGGGCCACGGTGTTCTCCACGATCTCAAACGGGATGGCGGGCAGCGTGCCCAGGGGGACGCGGCGCCGCGCGGCCGGGGGCTTGGCGCCGGGATTGGCGGGGCGGTCCGTGAACGCATCCACGATCAGGTTCCCCTTTACGCCCGCTTTGACTTTGGCCGGGTCGGCACGCAGAGTGATGGCGATGCCGTCGCGCACCGTTTCCACGGCTTGAATGGCGACGCCTTCGGGCGGCTGGTTAAGTTCCAAGCGTAGGGAGTCGGCGAGGCGCGGAGCGTTGAGGATGACGCGCACTGCGACAGTGCCGCCGCGCGGCAGCTTGACGGCGGTTTCCGTCTCCATCCGAAAGGCGGCGCGCGCATTCGGCCGCGCAGCTCCGGTGACCTGGGCCAGGCAGTCCTTCACGGGCACCAGATGGTGGTAGTAGAAGGCCTGCATCATGTCCTCGGCGGCGACAGCGGCGCGGCGCACGTCGCGGCCGGCGATAGTGGCGCGGCCTTCGAGGGCGAGGCTGCGCGGACCCTCGGGGCTCGGCGGCATGGTCAAGGTCAGACGTACGCTATCCACGCTGCCGGGAATGAGGCCGCCGGCCATCCGGAATCCGGCGGGCGCATCCTTCAACTGGAGCGCGATATCGCCGGAGAAACCGTCGCGGCGCAGGGCATAGACCGTCACCGGCACGGTGGCGCCGGCGCGCCCATTGATGCTGGAGGGCACGACGCGCAATTCGAAATCGGGCTGCGGGCGGCTGATGCGCAGGCGGTAGGCGTAGTCGGCTCCGCCTTTGCCCTGGCTATCGCCCAGGTGCAGGTAGTAGACGCCAGTGGCCGGCAATTTGAAGTTGAGGCGCGAATCGGCCTGGTGGGTGAGGAGGGCCGCGCCCTTATCCTCGGCGTCGTCGTTGACGGCCAGCTCGCGGCCGGTGGAATCGGTTAGGCGGAGCAGCGAATCGAGCGGCGAATCGAGGCGGCGCGCGGAAACTTCGGCGACGATTTCCTGGCCGGCACGCCCGTCGAAGCGGAAGACATCCCAATCGCCGGGCCGATCGATGCGGCCGTTGACGATCACCGGCAATTTGACGCGCTGGGCGTTCTCCTGGCGGTTATTGGGCTCCTTTTCGAGCACCTCGGGCAGCGCGGCCTGTTCCTGACTGGCGAACGGCACGTGGTTAGAGACGTACGGGCCGCTACGCACGGATATCGGATAGACACCGGCTGGCTTGCCTTTGGTGTTTTCGGTGAGCTTGCCGGCCGGCAGATTCCAACCCTTCAATTCGACCGCGATGCGCTTTCCGGCGCGCCCGCCCAGCGGGAATATGGCGGTGATGAACGGCAGCTCGCCCACCTCGACGCGGTAGACGAAATCCTCGCGCCCGCGGTAGAGCGAGTCGTGGATCTCCAGGGTGTAGACGCCGTCTTCGGGGATTTCGTAATAGAGGACCGGGTCGGGATGGAAGAGGAAGTGGTCGGCATATTTGACTTCCCGGCCCGAGGAATCGGTCAGGCCGAGCGTGGCCTGAAACCAGCCGGGGACGGCGTCGGAGATATAGGGGAGCAGTTCGCGCGCCTTGGCGACGACCACGATGTGCTGGCCCTTGGCGGCCTGGAATTGATAGCGATCGACGCCGCCGGGCGTGATCTGTCCGTTGACCAGGACGGGCAGCACGATCTGTGTGGGAGGTTCGGGCGCGGGGCGTGTCTGGCCGCGGCCGCGCCCCGCCTGGGCGGCGGACAAAACGCCGGTGCCCTTGGCTGGCGGACGGGAAACTTCGGGCAACTGGCCGACCGAAAACATAACGGGATTGGTGAGGCCGTTGGGCGTGAGGAGGCGCAATTGGCGCTCGCCGAGCGCGGCGCCGGGCGCGAGCGCGATGTTGACGCGCACGGTCTCGGCGATAGCCGGCGTGGTGGAACGGCGCACGAAGCCGGCCAGTTTGGCGCGAACCTCGGCGAGCTGCTGGCGATCTTCCCCGGTGGGGTTGGGCTTGGCGGATAGTTCCTTGGCTTGGTCGCGCAATTGGGCGGCCTGCGCGGGGGTGAGCGGCTTAACATGCTCCACCACGGTGGCCTCGACACCGGCGCCAGAGACGATGGCGCTTTTCACGCCATCCAGAAACTGGCCGCCGACGGTGATTTCAAACGTCGTGCCCTGCCGGCCGCCGGCGGGGTACGCGTAGCCGGCGTGCGGTACCTGCTGCTGCTGGGCGGTTACGGTCAGGGCGAGGAATGTGAATTCCCCGCAGAGACGCAGAGACGCTGAGATAAGCGCAGAGAAGACAGAAAACAGAGAATGACAGGCGAGAGAGAGGTGGCAAGATGGGGAAAACCGTGCGCGCCTCGGGGAAGAGCTAACTTCCGGCGCGGCCTTGGAACTTGCGTTTGGTTCTCTGCGCTTACCTCTGCGCCTCTGCGTCTCTGCGGGGAATCCGTGGCCTCGCATGCTATGTGATCTCCTTGAGGCGGCCGGCGGACTTCACGGCGTCGGCCGGGGCGGGGATTACGCGGGCGGGGAGGCCGAGGGGGTGGGGGAGTTTGGCATCGGTCGCGATGCCGAGGAGGTCATAAATGGTGCCGATCAAATCGACCGGATAGACGGGGCGATCCTTGACCTCTTCGCCACGGGCGTCGGAGGCGCCCACCACGTGCCCGCCCTGGAAGCCGCCGCCGGCCACTAGCGCCGAGAAGACCTGGCCGTGATGGCCGCGCCCGCCGTTCCACGGGGCTTCCCACTGCACTTTGGGCGTGCGGCCGAACTCGCCGTTCCACCAGACGACGGTGCTCTCGAGCATGCCGCGCTGCGCGAGATCGGTGAGCAAGGCCGACATACCCTTATCCATCTCCGGCAGTTTGCGGCGCATGGTCTGGAAATTCAGCTTGTGGGTGTCCCAGCCGCCGTTGTAATTGATGGTGATGTAGGGAACGCCGCGCTCCACCAGGCGGCGCGCCACCAGGCAGGATTGGCCGAAGGTGTTACGGCCATACAGGTCGCGCAGGTCGTCCTTCTCCTGGGCGAGATCGAAGACCTTGCCGGCATCGCCCAGAATCAGTTCGTAGGCCTGCGCCTCGGCCTCTTTGGCGGAGGCCAGTTGGGGGTCGCCGGGCAGCGCGTTGGCCAGGGTGTTGAGCTTATGCAAGTACTCGCGGCGATCCTGCTGGCGCTGGTCGGTGATGCCCTGCGCCACCACGCCTTCCACGGCAAAGCGGGCTTGGGCGGGATCGCCGCCGGTGGCAAATGGTTTGTAGCGCGAGCCCAGGAAACCGGCTTCGCTGAAGCGCCCCTGCGGCTGGGTGAGCACGATGTAGGGGGGGATGAGGCCCTTGTATCCGGCGTTATAGCCCTTGAAGAGCGAGACCACCGCACCCACGCTGGGGTAGACTTCGTGGCCGCCGGACATGCGCCCGGTCTGCACGGTGTAGGACGCCGTCTCGTGGGAGTTGACGCCATGGGTCATGGCGCGGATGAGGGAATACTTGTCGGCCTGTTTGGCGAGGAGCGGCAGGAGCTCAGAGATGCGGATGCCAGGGACGTTGGTCTCGATGGGGGTCTTGAGGGGTCCGCAATAGTCGTTGCCGGCGTCGGGTTTGGGGTCGAAGGTATCGAGGTGGGCGGGTCCGCCCCACATCCAGATCTGGATGACGGATTTCGCCTTTGCCTTGGGGGCGGCGGCGATGAGGGGCGATGCGGCGCGACTGCCGAGGAGGAGGCCGAAGGCGCTATAGAGGCCGTATTGCAGGGCTTCGCGGCGGTTGATGGGGAAGAGGCCGGGGAGGGTCATGTGGTTTGCTCGATGGCGGCCCCACGGTGTCGGCTGAGAATGCCGTTGGGGAAATGGGGTCGCTCACTAACGGTCGCGGCTAGGATTGGGGCAGCCCGGTTCGCCGATATGTTATTGGTGAGTTTCATAACGGGCTCTTAGTGGCGGTAGAGGAACTCCGCGCTGTTCATTAAGGCCCAGGCGAGATCGATCGCGGCCTCGCGGGGCTTCACGTTTCCGTGCTGCGAATAAGCATTCACGGCCTGGAGTTCGTCCGCGGTGGGCGGGCGCGAAAGAATCGTCAGGTAGAGGCCGGTGACCAGCGCCTGCCCGCCTTTGGTGTTGCGGAGGAGGTCTTGAAGCTTGGGGCTCTGTTCGATTTTGCGCTCCACATGGCTGGCATTCAGCAGGTGAAGCTGTTGCGCGGCGGTGAGGCGATTGTTGCGTTCGGCTTCCAGGCCGGTGTCACGCGACGGGCGTCCGAAGAGCTCCAGAAAGGCGCTGGTGATGCTGCCATCGGGCAGACTGATTGCCCGCTGTTCCTCGGGGATAAACGTGAACGGCTCGGGGATGGCGCTGGTGTAGGTTTCGGTGGTGCCGGTGACCTGGCAGATGGCGTCGGCGAGGACTTCGGCGTCGAGGCGGCGCAGCGGGTAAAAGGCGAAATTCGCCACGGCTTCGGGGCCACCGGAGCGGGGAACGGAGGAGAGCTGGTAAGTCTGCGAGTTAAGGATCAGGCGATAGAGGGACTTCAGGTTGTAATGTGACGCGACGAATTCCTGTTCCAGAAACGCGAGTAACTCTGGATTAGACGGCGGGTTATCGGGCCGTATGTCGTCGGGTTCGTGGATGATGCCGCGGCCGAGGAGCCAGCTCCACACGCGGTTGACGGCGTTGCGGGCGAACCAGGGGTTTTGGGGCGCGATCAGCCAGTCGGCGAAGACCTCGCGCGGGTCGCGGCCGGGGGCGAGGCGGGCCGGAGTTCCATCGGGGAAGGTGAAGATGGCCTGCGAGGAAGAGACAGGCCGCCCGGCCTGTCCTACCGGCTTGAAGTAGACGATCTCCTCTTTCCACTCGTTGGTTTCCTTGTAGCCGATTTGGGAGAAGAAACCGGCCATGGCGGCGAGGCGCTCGGGGGGCCAGTTTTCGGCGCGCGTGCCCATAAACGTGAGGGCGACGGTCTGCGCAATGGCGGGCGGTTCCTTGCTCTGCATGGCGCGGTAGAAATTGACGGGCGCGTCGCGGAAATTGCTGCCGCTGGCGGTGAGGAGGTCGCGGACGAAGCGGTCGTAGGGCTGATTTTCGCGGATGGCGGCGCGGATCCAGTGGTGGTAGGCTTGGGCGGCGTTGGGCCAGAGGTTGATGGGGAACTCGGCCTTGACGCGCAGCAGATCGCACCACTTCATGGCCCAATAGTCGGCGAACTCGGGGCGGTCGAGGAGGCGGTCGATGAGGGCGGCGCGCTTGGCGGGGGCGGGGTCGGCGAGGAACCCGGAAGCTTCCTGGGCGGTGGGCAGGGTGCCGATGATATCGAGGAAGGCGCGGCGGAGGAAGACGGCGTCGGAAGAGAGGCGGGCGGGCTGGATGTGGAGGCGCTGGAGGCGGTCGAAAACGCGGGCGTCGATGGGGGACTGGGCGGACAGGGGGGCGGGGCTCTCAAAGGCGGGATTGAGGGCGCGCTCGGAGGGGGCGGCGGCGACGGCCAGGCAGACGGCGAATAGAGAGAATCGCATAAGGATAGCTGAATCAGTCTACGGATGGAACCCGCTGGTGGGGGAGAAGTTCTGGTTTTCGGCGGAGGAGCAAGTGTCCGGAAATGGGACTAGGTTCGTTTGGTACGGCGGGTGTCGGCCGAAGTGTGCCGTGCCCTCCGCGGTTCTGGGTCGGCGGGAAAGCGCGCCGTTGGCGCACGCCGCATAGGATAGGGTTTTGAGAAATCATACTCACCTATAGACATGATATCTGACAGGTGCAAGCAATTCATCTGTAACTTATTGATTTTAAATGGATATAGCACAGGAAATGCATATTTGGAGTTCAAGTATTTAAGGCTGGATTCGCAGGGCGGCGCGGGGCAGATGCGTGCGGCGAAAGGGCGGCTTGCGGACAATCAAACCAAGGGCTGGCGCGAAGGCAAAGGAATACATCGAAGAGCGCAATGAGGGCTATTGCCATGCGCTGAGCAGGGACACTCAAATCTCTTGCTGCGGGTGTCTACCGTCTATCGCATGCTCGCAGGACGCATCCAGATCCTCCCGAAAGCGCGGCGAAAACTCCGCGTCTCTCCAGTTCCTCGCCTTCACCACCTGCGCGGCGGCCAGCCCGCGTTCTGACTCGCTCTTTTCTCCGGGGCCCCAGAACTTCACTTTGCTGAGATCGGCGTCTTCGAAGGACGTCCGCTGGTCGAAGGTCGCTTGCAACAGGCTGGCGCCGTTCACTTCGGCTCCGTCGAGATTTGCGCCCTTCAGGCAAGCCCCCGTGAGATTGGCATTCCTCAGGCCGAGCCTCCGGAGGTCAGCGCCGGTGAAGTCCACCCGAGTCAGGATCGACCCGTCAAGACTACTCTCGACGAGGCACGCGTTTTGTAGATGGGCGCTTTCGAGCCGGGCGCCTGTCAAATCACATTTAGGCAAACTGATGGACTGGCCAGTACCCGACCGGCTGAGAACCTCCAGCGATGCCTGAATGTCGCTGCGGGGCTGGTTACGTTGAAACTGAATAGAGGTCTTGGGGTCAATCAGCTCCGGCTCCCAGGGTGCATTCACTCGCACATAACATTGGAGCACCTCCGAAATCGTGGCTGCGTCTCTCTGCGAATCGTCGGCAAGGCGACGCAATGCATAGATCGCTCCTAACCGGGTCTCCAAGCTCGCCTCTTTTTTTCCGCCTGATCCATCGCGAACGCTACCCAGCAGCTCCATACCACGAAAGAACCGTCCGGTCAACTCTTTCGATTCGCCGGTCATCACACTCTTTGCATTCTGCTGCGCCCGCCTTATTGCAAGCAGCAGGCCAAAAACGGCGAAGCTTCCGGCGCAGACCTGAGCTACCGTCTGGCGTAATTTGTTCTGTAGGTCCAGGTCTATGGGTTCCTGCCACCGAGGCACGAAGATGATAGCGGAAATCGCCAGCAGCATCAACGGTGCGGCGATCCAGAAGTAGCGATCGAAAACATCAACATGCTCTAGCACTTTCCGCCACTTTCTAAACTGTGATCTTCCAGCGCTCACCGCGAGAAGCAGGCCGACACTGCCAGCAAGAGCCCAAACAGCCGTAAGCCCCCAACCGGACAAAGTCACGAGTGTCACTCCTTTAGTACCGCCGTGGCGCGGGCGGAGCATCCGGCTCCAGCTCGTCCAAGCATGGCAACTCTTTCTCACCGGCCAACGGCTTCAGGAACTGGCCACGAGGCCGCATGCCGCGCCCTCGCTCCCGGTGTCCGTCATTGAAGGCGAACCACTTGAAATGTTCCGATTCCTTGTCGCGCTGGTCCGCGTTAGTTGGGTATCGAACGTCGCTCGCGAGCGGCGATTGGCGGTAGTCCCCCAAACGCTCCAGCGCCCTGCGGATTGCCGGCGAAACCAGTCCCGAGTTGAGCAGTGCCTCCCTCGCGTCTTGCAGATGGTTCTCCGCCGCACCCGTTACATTCCCTTCTTGCTGGTACCGCTCGGGCCACTGTCCGGCCTTCTTCATCGCGTTCCCGGCTGCTGTCATCACGGCGTTGCCGTACCGTTCCGCCCGCAAGCCGTCCAAGCTGTACCGCCGTGCGCGGTCTATGGGAAAGTAACCTAAAATCTCGATCTTCACGGTGCCTAATCCCAGCGGCTTTCCCATCCCCATCTTGTGATGAAAATCGCCGTTTGGCTCCAGCGCGTACTGCACGAGTCCCAACTCCTCTTGTGCAAGGTTGTCAAAGTCGATATGAAAGTAAAACGACGTGCCTGCTGCAATCGGCCGCACGCGATTCTTCTGCTTCCTGGTCTTCTCCTCGTTGGGGTTCCGTGTTCTCCAAGGCTCTTCGCCGGGTTGAACTTTGCCGTGGAGATACCACTTCCGCCCTTGAGGCGCGTGCTGGGCCGGGTCCAAACCACGCTTCTCGATGTAGGCTCCTTGGCCAGTGGCAGACTTGAAGTACAGCACCGGGCAAGGCGTCTTCGGGGAACCCAGAATCTTCAACAGGACGAACTCTCGCGCGAGCGGGTCTACGGCGTCCCCGGCAAGCAACCCATCCGCGAATCGCAATCGACTCGCCAGAGCCAGCCCGCCCCTCTCCTTTTCGCCTTCCGCCGACCGTTCTTCCGCAAAGCCCAACAACTGCTCCGCGACGCTGATGGTCTTTCGATCCTGGGTGAAGGGCAGGAGCTCCGGATCCACGCTACGGAAGAATGAGTACGCAGTCGCCTTTTCGCCAGTTGTCCGATTCTCCACCCGCTCCCGCCAGATCGCCGAAAGCGCGATCTCTCTGACTTCCCCTTTCTCGGTCACGTCGAAATAGACCAGGTCGTGGACCTTCAGGCGGAACTTATCCTCTTGTGCCGGATCCTCGCTGCGACGCGTATCGAGCGGATGAAACGGGAGACTCTTGTCCTCGTGGGTCCGTTCATCCGCCAACTGGTGAAACCGGTCGATGGCGCCTTTCAGGATCGGCAGGGCCTTCACCGCTGGATCTGGTATCGGCAACCAGAGTTCGTGCTTCTTGCTATGGGGCATCTCCATGGTCCGCTCTCCCCAGCATCCCAAGACGCGCAACAGGCCATTCCTCAGGGGATCGTTATGGTCTGCATCCTGAGCCACTGCACTTCGGTTTGCCTTTACGTGCAGGGAACGGTCGTACAGTACCGACTGCCCGCTCCATGCCAACTGCTTGACTGGCATTGGCACGGCGTCCGCGGGCCCGTTGGCAGTCCGGTAAGGGAAGGCGCCATCCCGGATTTGTACCGCGTCCCCGAAATATACCTTGAACTGCGGTGTGGGGAAGATCCGCCGGAACCGAGGCGGCGCTTCGAATGAGCGTCCCCCATCGCGGCTCTCCAGCATCGGCAGACACAGGGGCAGCAGCTTGAGTTCGCTCCCGGCCTTGACAATCAGCCCAATGGCGGAGAGCGAATCCTCCATCTTTCGACGGTACGAGTAGGACCGGTCGTCCAGCACCCGCAAGGCGCCGTTGCTTGCCGCCTCGATGGCCGATCCAACCAAGCCCCGCAGCGTCGATGCCGGAACAGCCGCACGCTCACCAACGAGATATGGCTGCACAGTGCCAGGGTCATTCCCGTCCCTCGGGCTTTGTGCGGCGCCGAGGACCGCAGGGGTGACGGTTGTCAGCCGAACTACCAGACGGCCCGAGGCGGTGCCTGGAACATAGCGCTCATGCGTAACGCAAGACCGAGATTTGTTGGCCGGGAACTCCACCGTTGGAATGGCAGAATCCTTTTGTGCCTTGTTTTGCTTTTCCACTGGCACGAAGTGATACGGATTGTAGAACTTACCCATCTACGCCGCCTCCTTTCGAAAGAACTCTAGCAAAGAACGACTCCATTCTTCCAGCATCGGATCGTGCAGCGCGGCCACCGTCCTGTCGAGAATGCCCCGCAGAAGGCCGGCTTCCTTACCGTTCCCAGCTATTTCAACCGCCGCGCGAAAGGCGCCGTACCCTTTCGACGCGCCAAAGCCCAACGTGCCATCCCCTTCGATCCAATCCCGGAGCGTGTACGCCAACAGCAGCCACGCCCAGGGTTCCATCTCGCCGTGCGGCCAGCGATCCAGCCGGATCTTGACCTCCCCCTCGAAGGAGGGCCTCATCAGCCCGTCTGCACGAAACTTCTTGCCTGACGCCGCGCCGCCCGTAAACCGATCGACGGCGACAAACTCCTGTGGGTGCGGCACTGCCTCAGCCTCACCCTCGAGCGTGAAGCTACCCACCTCAATGGGTGTTCTGCAACCCGTCGCACCGAACAGCCGTAAAAACCCCCCCAGGGTCGCTTGTTCCCCGTCCCGCTCCGCGTGTTCCGGCTCGGGCTCCGGCAGGTTCAGGTCCGCTCCGCTCTCCAAAGCCAACGTCTGCCAGATCCGCCGGGCCTGCGCACGCAAAGCTCCCCGCACCGATTGGGCAGGCAGAAATACCCGCCCATCTTCCCGGCGGATCATCGCGTGTCCTACAGCGTTACGGTCTTCACCGTCGGCCTTGCGTTGCTGGGTGGGATCGTTGATCAACATCGGACCCTGAAACGTTAGATGGAGTTTCAGCCGCAACGTCTGGTCGCTACGGGCCGAAACCACAGGCTTCCCGGCCGCCAGCCATGCGGTTCTTTCCTCGGCATCCAATTTGCGGAGCCGTGTCGTCCAATGGGACGGCGGCTCCCGCAACCAGGCGGCAATCTCAGGGACGCCCATCGTCTCGATGCGATCCAACGACCACCGCACCTGTCCCCAACCGTTGGCTGAGTCGCTCCCGAGCCGGCAAGGCCGAGCGATGCTTTGGAACGCCTGGTCCAAGATCGAGAGCAGAAACCCGCGCTGCTCCTCCGTTGCATTCTGTGCCGTCATCGCCACGTGGAACTCGGCCTCAGCGGGCACATATTCTGCGTAGTACAGCAAGTGCTCTTTCGCCGACCGCGTCTTGGCATCGATCACTACTTGTGCCGTCAGCGCAGTCCGGCGTTTCGCCGACCAGAACCGGTATGCCGTGTTCCAGGGGTCGGCCACCGAGGCCAGCGTCGCGTCGTGAAAGATCACTTTCCCTCCCCCAGGGTCGGTATCCTTCTTTCCCGTGTCGCCAAATACTTCCCGTATCAATCGCGGATCCAAACCGTGCGCGGCTGCCCAACCACGTAGCGCGCCTTTCAAGGAAGTAGCGGGGATGATGGGTTGCTCACGGGCGCCCACCAGAACGCTGGCATATTCGGTATTGAGCAGGCCCTTCTTCATCGGCTCGGGAATATCGCAATTGCGATTCAGCACAGGAAGCCGGTCGCCATCGCCGACATGCAGTGGCGATTCCGTCCGGATGGTACCGGTGATCCGCCACCGCTCGATTCTTTCTATTCGGTTGTCGTACACTCTACAGCCTCCGGATAATGAGACGTCTGATTCACCGTTACTTCCCCGTAACCGTTCTCCGGCAGGTACGGGCAGAATTTCCAGAGCTCGTCTTCCGGCACTTTGTCGATCCCATAGAACCGTCTGACTCGAAGCTGGAGCGCGAGTCCTTTCTCAATCCAGGCTGTCATGCGAACAAGAGCCTCTTTCTCGCGCCCCGCCAGCGGCCTAAGTAGAAACGTGCTGCCTGGGTCGGTGAGCAGATACGGCCGGTAGGGATCCGGCTGGCGGAATCGCTGCCGCATGTAGTCGCCGCCGGCCAGCGAGACTCGTTGAAAGTAGTTCACTAGCGCGAGGCTACCGCCGCTCAGTTCCCTCCACACCTCTTCATACTCCCGCCGCAACAACTGGGCGCTCGCGGAGCCAATTCCGCCATCGGGCGCCAGGAAGTGGCTCGGATCGATCAGCAACGCCGGAGTCTGGAGGGTCAATACATAGTTTGCCGCGGGGAGCAAAGCCACTTCTTTCTTCGGGCCCAAAATCACCTCAGCCTGCGCCTTGCTCTTCCCCAGCGGTTCGATCCCAAATCGCAGCAACTGTTCCAACTGTCGCCGTGCTGCGTCCGTCAGTCCCGCGGCATCCACCTCCGCAATCCACTCGTGCTCGTGCGGGACCAGCATCTCCCATGCAAACAGAGCCTGGTCTCGAGCCTTCTGCCGTTCGCCTTCAATCGCAGTGCGCACCCGTAACTCAGTCGCGATCTTCGTCCAGCCGTACGCCTTCAAAACGTCCTTCCATTCCTTAGTCTCCTTCCAATCTATGTCGAAAGCCCCAGCCACATCGTCCCGCGTGAAGGGCCGATTGCAACGGATGACATCGGTGAATTCGAGCGTCCGATCGTCTTTTTCAAACGCGAGCAGCGAGAGAGGCCAGTGGCTCGGACGGTCGCTGTCTCTGGCCGTGGGGAATGCGTGAGTGAAGCGAACACGGTAGAGTTCATTGGCCAAGTCACCGAACTGCTGGGGCTCGTGCCGCATCATTTCCGCGACGGCCCCTTTCAGGGCCGCGCCAGGAATCAGCTCTTCCGATTCGAACAGGTTGTCCGCGATGCGCCGCCGCGAAAAGATCACACTTTGCTTAAAAGTCATGCGGACCCGCCAGCCGGTACCAGGGCTGGCGATTGCCGGCAATGTCTCCCGTTTAGGCTGACCCAGGACCGCCTCGACGATCTGTCCGAATCCCGCGGTCCGGGTCCCGCCCAAGGCCTGAGCCCACGAGAGGCCGCGCTGAAGCGCGGCCAGAAGATCCGTATCTCTTTCTTCCGAACTCAGAATGACCGCTAGTTCACCTGTAAAGTGGATCTCTTGTCCCGGCGCATAGGGCGACTCGATTACCTGGAACTGCCCGCTCTGTGCCGCGCCCCGCACCTCGTCGATCTGAATCCGGTAACGCTGCCGTTCGATTGTTTCGGGGATCGTCTGCCAGTCCGCAAAGTCGCCGAAGCGCAACCGGCCGCGCTCCGGCCGGTCGTAACTATCGTCCGGTGACGCCTTCCCTAACCACTCCAGCCAATTTACGTACGCCACATCCGCAGCCGCCAACTCCTGCCACGCTTCCCTCAGGATTCCTTTGATTAACGTCCCCGGTACGTAGTATTGTTTCTGGATTCTTCCGGTATGAAGATGAACGAATAACCCCTTCGCCATAAGCGCGTCCACACCGAAAGCGCCTATCGCCGAGGATTTGGTAATCACCGGTCCCCGTACCGTCAGACTCACTGGTATTATTAACCGCGTCATCGGGCGCCTCCTGTTGCCTGGTCCGCAACGCCCACGTAATCCCACAGCTCCAGCAGGTGGAGGTACGCCGCGGGCCCCATCAGTTCCTGAAGTTTCTCGAGCGTGAGAGGGGTCTTCTTGGCCGCACATTCGTTGACGGAGTCGAGCAAAGCGTTACGAGCCTTGACCCAATCTTCGGGCGCCACGCCCCGAGTCAGGCCACTGACCAGCCGGTACAGTTTCCGGCGCGCGATACTGCTGCGCAAATAGGACATGTTCTCTTTGAGCAGACTAATGGTTTCGTGGTTCAGCAGGATGCCTTTGGCGTCGAGATGTTGATACCGCTCTTTGATATGCTCCTCCAGGGCTTGCCCGACTGAGTCGAAACTCTCCAGGATCTGATAGGCGGCGAAATTCCCCTTTTTATTCGTCCCCCTCAACAGCTTCGCCTGGTCCGCCAAGCCGCTCGCCAAATCGCGCACAGCATGGATCGGGGCGTTGTGGTGGCAAAACACGATGCCCCCGCTGTAGGTGATGGGTCTCCCCAGGAACTTATCCCATTCCTCGGCTTGTTTGTAAAAGCAGTGCAAAGCCTCCCATCCCAACCAAGCCGGAACCACGAAAGTGACTTCGTCGCCGCCATAGACGAGAACCTCGAGACGCAGTTTTGGTACGAGCGTACCTTTACCAATCCAGCCATGGTGTTGGTATTCCCTGCCTTTCACGAGTTCCTGAAAAAAAGTACTTTGCTGCTTCCTCGTGGTTGTGGAAAAAATCTTTAGCTGTTCCTGGTTGCACTGGTTGACGATCCTACCGAAGTCGTTCCCGTCGAAACAAAGAACCGCAATCTTGTCGTTCGAATTACCGAGGCCCTGGTCGCCATGGCAGAGTTCGTTGAGGTCGTGGACAACGTCAGCCCCCTTCAGGATGTCTTCGCCGAGAATGTCTTGCAGGAGCTTCTTTTTCTCCGCGCGCCCCAATGTGCGCCGTTCGGCAGTGAAGTCGCTTTGCACTCCTTTCTCCACCAAATCCGGCCGATCGGTGCCTGGACGAACTTTGTCCACTGAGCAAATACAACTCCCCTTGAGTGCCGGATAAACCAAGGACGGAGACTGCATCTGCCGCCAGCGGTTCCGGGCCCTCAATTGCGCCCGCTGCTCTTTGAACTTCGTCTGGTCATACGGTTCAACGCTGATCATGATCGTGGCGTGCTTCAGAATATCCACTTGCGCGAGCGCCCCACGCACAGAGGCCTCAGCATCTTCGGCCGTTTCGCTCTCCAGGAGTAACAGCCCTTGCGAGGCCCCGGCACTGATCTGCTCGGCGTGAAGCAACTCGCTCACGCGGTCCGCGATATTCAGAATCGACAGGCCGCCTCCCCGGATCGTGTTTAAGTCCTGACAATCCCGAAACATGTTGTCGAGATTCATGGCTTCCAAATTGCAGAGAAATTTCATCGTCTTCGCTCCACCTATCTCCTCTTGCGCCACGACAGATACAAGACATATGCCGGTATCAAGAATACGAGCATGACAAGCCCATCCACGGCGAATGCCTTGCAGGATGGATTCGCCAGCGCCGTCCAGCGGAAGCGCTCGACGGCGGTGCTCAGCAACCAGGCAAAGAAGCCCCGGAACGGCTCGAAAAAGACATTGATTCCCAGGAGGGCCAGCAGGAGAGCTATTGGAATCACGACACGGTCGAGTTGAAGCCGCCAATCCACCATCGCCCAGTCGCCGAGGTGCTTTTGGTCGTCCATCACCTCTTTGTACAGTTGCTCCAGCCCCATTTGACTCTTCAGCTTCAGATACAGTTCCTGTCCCTGAATCTGCGGTGTCACCTCGGTGTACCAGCACTGGCTTGAAAAACGCGCCATTTCCTCCTGGATCACATGAATGGTTTGCAACAGCCCGTGGCGATTGGCCTTCCCCAACAGCTCCGATGCCCTGGCGATTCGAAACTGGAGGACCAATAGCGCCGCTCTTTGGTAGTGAGCCAGGAAGAAGAGTTGAAAGTACTGGCGTCGCCATTTCTGTAGGAAGTCTTTGAGCCAGTGCGGATCTGTAAGGCATCTGGCCTTGATCACGGTTGCGAAGACCATTGGGCTGGCAAGGTAGCGCTGCTTGTGCATTGCCGGGTCTGCATGCATTGGGTCCCACCAGCGGTCATAGCAAACCTGATCCATTTGAGAGTCTCGGAATGCGGCAGCATAGGGAGTGAACCCGGCGCCATCGGCCTGCGACAGCGCGAACCAATCGTCCGGGGACAGAGTCTCCGGCGCCTCCGTGCCTAAGAGCGCCATCGCAGGCATGCGATTGTCGCCCAATGCCTCAAAGCCGATCGCGTGGTTTTGGGCCGGACCAAGAACTAGCGGGTCGAGGAGCTCAGCCCACCGGGGCAGCAACTGCGGCCGGCGATTCCGGATTGAATTCCTAAGCGCCTCCGCAGGTTTTTGCGCGGGATGCGCCGACTCTGTAGCGCTCTTGCGCGGCTCAACGTGAATGCCTGACCTTGCACCGCCCCCTTTCCAGGCGTTCCCTTCGTTTTTGTCCTGAAACCAGTGCGAATAGTAAGTTTTCCGCAACTCGCTGACAGCGTTCAAAGCGCTGTCCCAAGTGATGGGATTCGGTGCGGACAACGCCACTACCACGACGGCGGTATCGTTCTTCATGAGGTAGAGCCGCACTTGTGTGATCTTGAAGGTCTCCCTCCAGTCACTCTCGGTGACGGCCATACTTTCCGCCGCACCGGGCGACAACTGGTACAACACGAACTCCGCACTCGACTTATTGTCTTCCGGGCCATCTCCGTATAGGAAGCGCTGGAAGAAGGGATGGAAATATGCAAATTCCGCCCACACATGCCCATCGTATTCACCCTCCTTACCGCGTCGCAAGAGGTCCGACTCCCGCACCCAACGGCCGCAATGCTTATCAAGAGTGGTCTGCGCGTGTTGGTTCGCGGTTTTATTCGTTCCTTCTGGCTTCAACAAGCGCACCGGCCACAGTAGGATCAAATCGAACGGATTTACCATCCGCACCATATCAACTAACCCCCCACTCGATACCGCCCAACCCCTCGCACACCAGCACTGTTCCGAGGACTGAGCGAGTGGCGGTGATTAGCGCAAACAGATGCGACACGGGCTGACAGGCAGTCAGAAATGCCGACCGATCCGGACGTGCGAACATATCGAAGAGCATCGTACGCGCACGGCAGCGTTTGTCGAGATCGCGCCGCTCTTCGTCTTCCCCGCCAGACCAGTTCCTTAAGGTTTGTGTCAAACCCACGGCGGAGCGAGACACTTGCGAATTCCGGTGAAATCAGCGGATTCCGTCTGCCGACGCTTAGATCCAGTACCGTGATTGGTAACTTCTCCAAGTCCCTTGCCCCCGCGCTTTGCGGACCGCCGAATTTAGCACAATTCCTTCCTCTATGAAGGCTCGGTAACAAGCGGGACGATGGGCCGATCAACAGGATCGGAGGTTGGCACCTGCCCGCCCTGCCCCCAGAGAGCTGAAACGATCTGGCCCGGCGGATGACTAATTCCAGACGAACATGCCTTTACCGTTCACTTGCGAGCAGCTTTGGGACGCGGGAGCGGGTGCCCGGGTGCTGGGCTAACTTCTTTCCGGAGGATTTCGATAGGGAACTGCAGAAGGGTGGGCGAAGACCGCGGAGGAGGCGGGGGCATCGTTGGCGGAGAGCCAGAAACTGCTAGCGGAAGCGCACCTGGAACTGAACCTGGAGAAGACGCGGATTGTGGATTTCGCGCACGGGTTCCGGTTCCTGGGGGCGCTGTTCCAGGGCGAAGGGATCTGGGTGCCGTGGAAGAACTCGCGGGTGAAGGGGCGGCTGCTGTTCATGGCGCGCCCGCTGCCGCCCGAGTTGCGTACGCGGTTCGAAATG
>JANYJN010000189.1 GCA_025358475.1 Candidatus Solibacter sp. | reverse complement strand
CCACCGTGGCCGAACTGATCGCCACGCCGGAGCTGGTCGAGAAGGTGAAACTGGAGGGCTTCGCTACGGAAACAGTGGGCATGTACACGCTGGGCGACATACGGGAGGAGTTGCGCAAGCCGGGGCGCGATCCCAGGGAGAAGTTCGTGGCGGCGAAGTGGCGCGACGACGTGCAGGGAATCGCCGACCTGAAACCCGGCATGCGCCTGGAGGGCGTGGTAACCAACGTGACGCGCTTCGGCGCCTTCGTGGACGTCGGAGTACACCAGGACGGCCTGGTCCACATGAGCGAACTGTCCAACCGGTACGTCAAGGACGCAAGCGAAGTGGTCAAGGTGGGGCAGATCGTCAACGTGCAGGTGCTAAGTATCGATACCAAGGCGAAGCGGATCGCCCTTTCCATGAAGGCGCTGGACGCGGCGCCGCCGGAGCCGAAACGGAAACACTTCCAGGCGCCGAAACCGGAAGTGCAGAAGCCGTCGTTCGATCAGCAGCTTTCGGCGTTGACCAGTAAGTTCCGGGTGAAGCCTTAGCTTGGCCACAATAGCCGTGACCTGGAAATGCTAACTTGAAAGCATGACGGTGGAACTCAAACCGGAAACTGAGCGGCTAGTGCACGAAGAAATCAGAAGCGGCCATGTTCACTCGGTCGATGAACTGATTGTGCATGGCGTCCACGCCTTGCGCGAAAAGTCCAAGCTGGCGAAAGCGATTTCTCAAAGAAAGTCACGGAAGCCTCTTTACGACCTTCTCACTCAGCCTCCCTTTGCCGGTTCTGAGCTGAATCTGGAGAGACAGAAGGATTATCCGAGGCCCGTCGATCTGTGACTGGCTTTCTGCTGGACACTAACGTACTCTCCGAATTTGCACGCATGGGGGAGCCGGATCGACACGTTGACAGTTGGTTGAAGACGACGGCGGAAGAGTTCCTCTTCGCCAGCGTCCTTACCTTCGCTGAAATCCGCCGGGGGATTGAGCTCCTCCCTGTGGGCAAGCGGCGGGCTCAACTGAAAAAATGGCAGGACGATTTAGTAGCGTCTTTTGAGATGCGGCTGTATCCCGTCACCAAATCCATTGCCGACCGCTGGGCGGTTCTTTCCGCGCAGGCCCAACGCAACGGAATCACCCTGGCCAATATCGATGGCCTGATTGCAGCGACCGCCCTTGAGCATGATCTGACACTGGTCACACGAAACGTGAAAGATTTTGCTGGAGTAGAAGTGCCCCTCTTCAACCCTTGGGAAGCGGGGACAGGCGCGCGACTGCCCCCAGTTTGAGGTGGACAGGCCGGAGGCCCGTCCTACCGCATGGCGTAGCTACTGAGCACCTTCATGTAGTTGGCGCGCTCGAAGGCGCCGGGCTGCGGGACCGCATTGCGGCTCATGCTGCCCTGCATCTGCTTGATGGAATCGTACTCGTGCTCGCCCATCCACACCAGTAACTCGGTGGCGATGGTATCGAGGAAAGTGATACCGCGTTTGAGCAGCGCGGAGGTCATCATGGCGACTTTAGCTCCGGCCATCATGGATTTCACCACATCGGTAGCGGAGTGCACGCCGCCGGTGAGGGCGAGATCGCCTTCGATGCTGCCATAGATTACGGCGATCCAGTGTAGGCGGAGCAGCAACTCGTGGGAGTTGCTGAGAATCAGGTTGGGGACCACCTCCAGAGCTTCCAGGTCGTAGTCCGGCTGATAGAAGCGGTTGAAGAGCACCAGGCCATCGGCGCCGGCCGCATCCAGGCGTTTGGCCATGTTGGCCATGGAGCTGAAGTACGGCCCCAGCTTCACCGACACCGGGATGGTGACCTCGTTCTTGACGGCGTGGACCAGGTCGATGTACGTCTGCTCCACTTCGCCGCCGGAGACGTTGGGGTCCACTGGGATGTGGTAGATGTTCAGTTCCAGCGCATCGGCGCCGGCCTGCTGCATCTCCTTGGCGTAGCCGATCCAGCCGCCGGCGGTAGTCCCGTTGAGGCTCGCGATGATGGGAATCTTGACCGCCTGTTTGCACTTGGCGATGTGCTGCAGGTAGGCTTCCGGCCCCATCACTTTGAATAGCAGGTCGGGGAAATGGCTGGCGGTGGACTCGGCCGAAACGTCCGAACCCTCGGTGATGAAGCGGTCGAGTTCGTCGCTGTCGACATCGATCTGCTCTTCAAAAAGCGAATGGAGCACAATGGCGCCCGCGCCCGCATCCTCCAGACGGCGGACGTTGCCCACCTCCCGGCACATCGGCGAGGAAGAGGCCACCAGCGGGTTCTTCAGTTTCAACCCGAGGTACGTCGTGGAAAGGTCGATGGTTTTGGTCAGGTCGATCATTTCGTTACCTCCTCAACGGCCGCACCGGTCTGGTGCGACATGTAGTCGTATAGCTTCCACTTGGCGGCGACATCGTCCTGCGCCAGTTTCAAGAGCTCCTGTGCATGTTCGGGATTGCTCTTGACCAGCATGGTGTAACGGGTCTCGTTGTAGATGTAGTCCTTGAGGCCGATGCTGGCGGGACGCGAATCCAGCAGGAAGGGATTCTTGCCCTGGGCGGACAGTTCGGGGTTATATCGGAACAGCGGCCAGTAGCCGGAGTTGACGGCCGCCTTCTGCTGATCCATGCCGTGGGAAAGATCGTAGCCATGGGCGATACAGTGGCTGTAAGCGATGATGAGCGAGGGGCCGTCGTAGGCTTCGGCTTCCATGATGGCTTTGACGGTGTGCATGTCGCCTGCGCCCATGGCTATCTTGGCGACGTAAACGCTGCCGTAGCTCATGGCCATGAGGGCGAGATCCTTCTTGCCCGACGGTTTGCCGGCGGCTGCGAACTTGGCGACGGCGCCGCGCGGGGTGGATTTGGAGGCCTGGCCTCCCGTGTTCGAGTAGACCTCGGTGTCGAGGACCAGCACGTTGACGTTGCGGCCGCTGGCCAGCACGTGATCCAGGCCGCCATAGCCGATGTCATAGGCCCAGCCATCGCCGCCGATGATCCAAACGCTCTTCTTGACCAGCGAATCTGCCACGGTGAGTAGGGCGCGTGCTTCCGCCGTTTCGACGCCGGCGAGTTTCGCCTTGAGGGCGGCTACGCGTTCCCGCTGGGCGAAGATGCCCGGCTCGGTTTTCTGATCGGCCTTGAGGATGGCCTGCGCCAGTTCCTCACCGATTTGGGCGCCCAGGCGCCACACCAGTTCGCGGGCGTACTCGTTCTGCTTATCGACGGCCAGGCGCTGGCCCAGGCCGAATTCCGCGTTATCTTCGAACAGCGAGTTGCTCCACGAAGGTCCGCGGCCCTCGGCATTGCTGCAATAGGGCGTGGTCGGCAGGTTGGCGCCGTAGATGGAAGAGCAGCCGGTGGCATTGCCGATCATCATGCGGTCGCCGAAGAGTTGCGTGATCAGCTTGAGGTACGGGGTTTCGCCGCAACCCGAGCAGGCGCCGGAGAACTCAAACAGGGGCCGGAGCAGTTGAATGTCCTTCACCTGAGTGGGAGAGAGCAGCTTGCGGTCGGTTTCCGGAAGGCTCAGGAAGAACTCCCAATTGGCGGCTTCGGATTCGCGCAGCGGCGGTTGGGGGGCCATGTTGATGGCGCGGTGTTTGACCTCGCTCTTGCTCTTCGCCGGGCAGACTTCCACGCAGAGGGTGCAGCCGGTGCAATCCTCCGGGGCCACTTGCAGGGTGTACTTGCGGTCCTTCATGTCTTTCCAGCGCGCCGGGACGGCTTTGAAACCGGCCGGAGCATTGCCCAGGTAGCTATCGTCGTAGACCTTGGCGCGGATGACCGCATGCGGGCACACCAGCACGCACTTGCCGCACTGTATGCAGAGAACCTCGTCCCATACGGGGATTTCGAGGGCGATATTGCGTTTCTCCCATTGCGCGGTGGCAGTGGGGAAGGTGCCGTCGATGGGCATGGCGCTGACCGGAAGATCGTCGCCATTGCCGGCGATGATCTGCGCCAGCACGTCGCGGACGAAAGCTGGGGCGGCGGCGGGAACAGGCGGCCGCAGATCGAACTGCGAGGTGACCTTTTCGGGAACCTTGACTTCCTGGAGATGGCTGAGCGACGCATCCACCGCCGCATAATTCTTCTGCACGACGATGTCGCCGCGCTTGCCGTAGGTCTTCTTGATGGCGTATTTGATGGCGGCGATGGCCTCTTCGCGCGGCAGCACGCCGCTGATGGCGAAGAAGCAGGTCTGCATGATGGTGTTGATGCGGCCGCCCATGCCGGTGGCCTTGGCCACTTGGTAAGCGTCAATCACGTAGAACTTAAGCTGCTTGGCGACAATCTCATGCTGAATGGCTTCCGGCAGCATGTTCCAGACTTCTTCTGGGCCGAACAGGCTGTTCAGCAGGAAAGTGGCGCCGGGCTGCGCATACTTCAAAACGTCAATGCGCTCCAAGAATGCGGATTGGTGGCAGGCCACGAAGCTGGCTTCCGTGATCAGGTAGCTGGACTGAATCGGCTTAGGGCCAAAGCGCAGGTGCGAAATCGTAAGCGATCCGGACTTCTTGGAGTCATACACGAAATAGCCTTGCGCGTAGAGACCCGTGTCTTCGCCAATGATCTTGATGGAATTTTTGTTGGCGCCCACGGTGCCATCGGAG
>JANYJN010000180.1 GCA_025358475.1 Candidatus Solibacter sp. | reverse complement strand
GCTGCCGCCAGGAATAGCCGTTCGATACTGTAACCGAAGCGGACTAATCCGTATCTAAATAGTGTCGTTTCAGAAACCGCTCCCTGAGGAGCTGTGAAATATGCGGTTCGCAGGCGAAAGCGCCTGCGCCACCACCGGCAATTCGTTTGAACGCAAAGGTGGGGAGGCGTTTTCGCCTGCGAATTCCGCTTTCGCGAATCTTCACAGCTCCCTGACGGTGGCGGCTCGGACGTTCGCGACGTCAATCCGGGCTGCTACCGGGGTACCCTCTGGGTCCGGAGCGATTTCTTGCTGTACTGGCGTACAAAGGAGTCGCTATGAAGCGAGTTTCTGTCCTCTTACTATTGGTTATCGCGGCTTTCGCGCAGACACGCGGCCGTTTGGCCGAATATGCCCTGGTCCTCGAAGACCCGCCGGTAGCTCAAAAGGCCCGGTCGCGCGTCGCCCTGCAGAGCAGCGGGGCCCAGGCGCACTTACAAAAGGTCCGCGGGGCGCAGCGCGGCGTGCTGGCGGAACTCGCCGCCCGCAAGGTGCGTGTCACTTACGCGTCACAGATTCTGGTCAACGCCATCTTTGTGCGCATCGCGCCCGAACAGGCCGCCGCGCTCAAGAATATCCCCGGCGTGAAGTGGATCCAGTATCAGCCCATGTCGAAGCCCGCTCTCAACGCGGCAGTCAACCTTGTGGGCCTGCCGGCTGCCTGGAGCGCCATCGGCGGCAGCGACAAAGCGGGCGCGGGCGTGCGCATCGGTATCATCGATACCGGCATCGACCAGAATCACCCCGGATTTAGCGACGCAGGTTTTACACCGCCCGCCGGTTTTCCCAAGGGGGACAAGGCGTACACGAACAACAAGGTGATTGTGGCGCGAAGTTACGTTTCCATGCTGGTAACGCCAGACTGGGCTTACTCCACGCCCGGTGACTTGTCGACGACCCCCGACCCGGCTTACACCACTCCCGACGACTTATCGCCGCGCGACCGGCAGGGGCACGGAACCGCAATCGCCATGATCGCCGCGGGAGTGCGCAATACCGGCCCCCTGGGGATCATCACGGGCGTGGCGCCCAAGGCGTTTCTTGGTAACTACAAGGTATACGGCTCACCGGGAGTGAATGAGTACACTTACCGTTCGGCCTGGATCCATGCGCTGACCAACGCGGTCGAAGATGGCATGGATATCGTCACTCTCTCCCTGGGCGAGGGCGACCCGGGCTACTTCGGCCCGCTGGATACCGGCGGCACACAGTGCGGCGACGCAGTCTGCGACGTGGGCGCGCAGGCCGTGGAGTGGGCTGCCAGCCAGGGAACCTTGGTGGTGGCAGCGGCTGGCAACGGGGCCAATCTGGGCCTCCGCGGCGTAACCTACGGTACGATGAACTCCCCCGCCACGGCGCCGAGCGCGATTGCGGTGGGAGCGTCGGCCAACAGTCACCTGGTGTACCAGACCGTGCGGGTCAACGGCAGCAGTCTGGGGAATCTCCGCGGGCTATCGGGCGCCGGCCCGAAAATCAGTTCGCCGCTCACAGCGACGGTCAGAGACGTGACTCAGTTGGGCGATAACGGACTGGCCTGCTCGGCCCTGCCCGCGGGGTCGCTCACCGGCGCCTTCGCGCTGATCCAGCGGGGCACCTGTTTCTTCAGCGACAAGGCCGGCTTCGCCGCCGCGGCGGGCGCCGCCGGCGTCATCATCTATCAGCCGGACGGAATCGACGATTTCAGCACACCATCAACAATCCCCGTCTGGATTAATACCTGCGGGATATAGACGGCATTCGGCGTCAGAGCCTCTTTCTGCGGCTGAATTGGCGTCGCTACCGCTACGCCATCAACTATCTCTTTGGCAAGAAAGACACTTGCGTCTTTTGAGTCTGACACGATGACTTCTGCCCGCTCGTTCAATCCGACTTCTTTAATTTCTTCTGGCATTTTTTATCTCCTTCATTTTTGAATAATTTTCTATGTATTAACCCACCATTCGGTAGGTAACGGTAATCACACTTGTGAAAACATTATCGCCGGTGATATGCTCGCGAGAATAGACCGGGTCGA